>JBQGEO010000661.1:0-12031 GCA_052039655.1 Pararcticibacter sp. | reverse complement strand
CCTGTTCTGCTGATCTGCAAAATCGTTCTTCAGCTTCGCAATGTTAAGTCCTCCCTTAATACCAAATCCCAGCTTTGGAAGCTGGGCATAAGTTGTTGCACCCAGGGCAACAAAAAAGCAGCTTAGTAAAATGATCTTTTTCATAATTTCAAATTCTTAAATTTTTATCCCGGGGGACATAACCATTACAACATTCAAACGAAAAAAAAGTTGCCGGTACATCTCCCCTGCATTAACTTTTAACAAGACGACAAAATTTATAAATTTGTAACAAAGAAACTATCATGGGTAGTAAATATATATTTATGACGCTCATGACAGCTTACAGCTCAAAAAGCAATTTACATAAAGAACATTATGGCTGAGATCACTATTAATAATTCCGATTGGGAAAGACTTAAACTTAAGATAAAAAGAAAATACCGGGAGCTGTCAAACGAAGAGCTGGCATACCAACCTGGCGAAGAAGAACAGCTTATCCAGTTCCTGATGAACCGGCTGAAACGGAACAGAGAATATGTAGTGTTTACATTAAAAAAAGGACTTGTCAACATAGACAACAACCGGCTATAGTACAAAAAGCTCCCTCCGGAGCTTTTCTTTTCTTATCTCTCCCCGTCGCGCTTGCTGAAAAAGTAAATTAATATTGTAATATTCTCATAACCAACAGCTATATTTATATTTAGTACTTTTAACATGCATTTTCCGTTTACTATTATAGAAAAACATTATGCTTAAACTGAACAAACTGATTACCAAAAGAAAGCTGATGGCTTTTTCTGTAGTAGCGTTACTTTTGGCAGGTTTCAAAGATGACTATTTTCAGGCATCCAAGAACCTTGATATCTTTTCCTCCCTATATAAAGAACTAAATATAAACTATGTAGACGAAATCAATTCTTCTAAGCTGATGCAGACAGGGATTGATGCAATGCTTCAGAGTCTTGATCCCTATACCGAATTCGTTCCGGAATCGGAAATGGAAGATTACAAGATGAAGTATGTAAGCACCCAGTACGGCGGAATTGGAACGAGCATTCAAAACCGGGATGGGCGATTCATGGTCGCAGAAGCATTTGAAGGTTTTCCGGCTCAGAAGGCAGATATCCGGGCAGGTGATGAGATTATCAAAATAAATAACGTGTCTTTGAGAGGACGGCCATATGAACAAGTAAGCTCCATGCTAAAAGGGCCAAAGAACACCCCTCTGAAGCTTGTCATCATGCGCCCCGGCGAAACAACTCCCCTTGAGAAAAGTCTTGAAAGAGCGGATATCCTTCAGCCCAACGTTGCTTATTCAGGTATGCTGGATAACAACATTGGTTACATCAAGTTAGATAAGTTCCTGGAAAACTCGGGAAATGAGGTACGGGATGCCCTTGTCGCAATTCAGAAAAATAAACCCGCCGGCCTTATTCTCGATCTCCGTTCAAACGGCGGAGGAATTCTGCAGGAAGCGGTAAAAATTGTTAATCTTTTTGTTCCGTCTAATACCAGGGTGGTCACACAAAAAGCCAGAAGCCCTGAAAAAAACTACACCTATCTTACTTACAATAATCCAATTGCCCTTCATCTCCCTTTGGTAGTATTGGTGAATAACCGCTCGGCGTCAGCATCTGAAATTGTAGCAGGTTCTCTTCAGGATATGGACAGAGCCGTTGTGATCGGGCAAAGAAGCTTTGGAAAGGGACTTGTTCAGCAAACATTTAATCTTCCATACAACAGCCTGGTAAAAGTAACCGTAGCGAAATATTACACACCTTCGGGTCGCTGCATCCAGTCACTCGATTATACCCACCGCACAGCAGAAGGAAACGTTGAAAAAGTCGCCGATTCATTGATTTCTGCTTATAAAACCCCTGGAGGCAGAACGGTGTATGATGGAAGCGGAATTTATCCGGACATTTTCATAAAACCGGTAAAATACAGCCCCATCTCACAGACTCTTGCAAGCCGGTATTATTTCTTTGACTATGCAACAAATTACCGCAGGCAAAAGAATAATATACCCAATGCCAAAATCTTTAGGCTAAGTGATAGTGAATATAACGATTTCATCAACTATCTTTCAGATAAAGACTATAATTACGATACCCGCACTGAAAAGATCCTGAGCGACCTGAAAACCGAGGCTGAAAAGGAAAGTAAGCTTGCTGAGATTAAAACAGAGTTTGAAGCGCTGAAGAATAAAGTTTCAGTTAGTAAGAAGAACGATCTTGTTCAGTTCAGAGACGAGATTTCCCGTATCCTGGAAAATGAAATCGCCTCAAGGTACTACTTCCAGAGAGGAAGAATAGAACAGGCGTTCCAGCACGATGAAGATCTGAAAAGTGCGGTTTCAGTCCTGACGAACAAATCGGCTCTTGCCGCCATACTACATGGAGAAGGCATCTATAAATCAATTGGAAAACCAAGTACCGGGTTTTCAGCAAATACCGGCAAAAATTAAGATACTATCTCAGATACAGAATTGATCTTTTATGAATATTGAGGAATACAGGTATTATTGTCTTTCACTTGCCGGGGTTACAGAAAGCTTTCCCTTCGGAGAAGACACCCTGGTTATGAAAGTAAAAGGAAAGATATTTGCTCTGGCATCTCTTCAGGATTTCACATTCAATGTCAAATGCGACCCGGAAAAGGCGGTTGAACTAAGGGAAAAGTATTCCGAAGTACTCCCGGGCTACCACATGAATAAAAAACACTGGAATACCATCATCCCAAACGGATCAGTTAGCGATGCGCTCCTGCGCCAGTGGATACTTGACTCATATCTTCTCGTAGTAAAAGGACTGCCATTGAAAGAACGGTCAGACTTATCTTAACATCCTGCTCAACGGGAAACTATCCGGATATCTTTTTGTTATCGGATGATGAAATACCATCAGCAACTGCATGCCAGGAAAGGGCATTTGGGGAAGATGGATTCACAAATTTTCTTAAAACAGGTTAGTGCTTAAACGAATGAAGAAAAGTGTTCCCGTAGTTGCAGCTGGATTGGTGTTGACAGCTGCAGCATTAGTAATTAAAAAGCTTCTTGATGAACCTCTTGAAACCGTACCAAAAGTTGATTTAAACAGATATCTGGGAAGGTGGTATGAAATTGCAGCGATCCCCAAACGATTCGAAAAAGGATGTACTTACACAACCGCACAATATTCGCTAAACGAAGACGGTAATATTGAAATTAAAAATTCCTGTATCTCCAAAGGAGAAGAAAGGGTGGCAACAGGAAAGGCATTTGTTTCCGATCCTGTTAGCAATGCCAAACTCAACGTAGAGTTTTTCTGGCCGTTTAAGGGCAAATACTGGATCATTGCCCTGGCACCGGATTACAGTTATGCGATGGTGGGAAATCCTGACAGGAAGAGCCTCTGGATCCTGAGCAGAAAACCCTGGATGGAAAAGGAAACCTATAAAGAGCTTCTCATAATTGCACTAAGCAAGGGGTTTGATATTTCCAAACTCAGAATAACTCCCCAAAAGTCAGGGGATTGATCACTATCCCCTGCCGGCAATCCACAGGAAATTCTCTGCGATTTGCAGAATTAACTATTTTAGCTGCCTATGCAAAGAAGAACTCCAACTCCGGTTGCCGGCTATACTCTGTTTATGCTGCTTTTCCTTTTAATGAGTTCTTGCAATCAGGAGAAGCAGGGCAAAGTGAAGCCCACCTTCAAAAATGTTCTCGGGATGCAAGATATCGAGACTGACCGGTATTTTACAAACGGGCTGTCTTTTAATGAGCAGGGGTACGAGCTGGAACCATCCTGGAAAATGTATCTTCTGTCAGAAGATTCCCTGATGATTTACCATCCTCAGGCAAAAGTTTTCTATCATTACCCCATCTATCACGATCATGATTCGGTTTTCAATATCGCGAGACATTGGATGAGGATCAGGCACATAAGCAAGGATAGCCTCATTTTTCAGTTACTTTCTGTCGAAGAAAAAAAAGTGTCTAAAGAATTTTCCAATGCCTTTATGAAGTTTTACTCCTATGAATATCTTAAAAAAAGGCAATGGGATCCTGAACTTATGTGGCGCCCTTCAGCAAGAGATACCGCATTCATACGGGCTAAGGCGGAAAGGGCTAACCGGAACCCGGCAAACAGAGACAGTGCGTTCGCCGCGCGTATCCCGGTTATCCTCACAAGCACGATAAAAGAAATCACGGTTAATAAGCTGAAAGTAAAACTTGATCCTCATGATCTTCTTCATAAAAGCCCGTCCGACGAGTACCTCTATCCCGAATATGCTATATCGATTGATAAGGCCTATAAGGACTTTTCCTATAATTTCTCCGTCCTGGTCGATGATAAAGGAGATATGCACCTTTCAAAATTCATCGTTAGTCCTGAATTTGAGGAATCAAGAAAAAGGGTGCTGGACGGCATTATTGATGTGTATCTGAAACGTTTCCTTGTTATCAAGCCCGGAACTACACTTGGAATGGCTCATACCAGTGAGATTAGTCTGAACGTAAAAGGCAGGAAATAGCTATACCCTGTGCCGCTTCAACCTCTCCCCAAAAGCTTCTCAAAAGACTTTTCATTTAAAATTTGATGGGTCAGGAACTTACCGTCCCGAAACAAGCTGTAAATAGTATGCGGACTGAAATGGTTTTGAGCCATTTCCCTGGTCTCAAGCTTTATTTTGCTGATCCTGTACCCTTTCTCTCCGGCCATCCTTTCCAGCTCATCTGCGTAATACCCTGTAAATGGGCAGGCGTCCGTATAATAAACGGCAAGGCCTTCTTTAACGTCGCATTCACCCGTTTTACAGCAGTCCCTGAATTCGGGTTTCCTTACATTCTCTTTCAACGGCTTATGCCATAGCTCAAAATACGGCTCAGCCGTATCACATAGTTCAAAGCCCAGATTTTGAAAAAACTTCCGGTCGGACATATAGGCTTGTTTTGAATTTCCTGAAACCACTACTATTCCATTCTTTCCCGCCATCTTTGCTTCATTCTCACATTCAAAGTAAAGAGCCTTCCCATATCCCTTTCCTTTGTGCTGCCCCGAAACCCAAAAACAATTGATAAGGAGATAACCAGGCGCAGTAAGAGGAACCCATCCGTTTTCCGCAGGCACATATTCAATGAACGCTTTACCTCTTACTTCCACTTTCTTAAACGTATAGCCATCCTGGAACTGACCCTGAAGCCATCTTTTCTTCGCATTATATCCGGCTCTGCATTTAGCATCACTGATGGCACAGCAGATATGCTCCTTCTCTATATTTGTATCAGTCAGAGTTGTAATAGAAATACTCATAGTGGTCATCTCCTTTATCAGAAAACAAAGCTAAATTATGATAGCAGGATGTCAACCCTATGTCATTAGAAAATTACCTATGTTACTTTTTCAACCTTCCCGCTTCCTCTTCCAGGGCAGTTCGGTGGCTTCTGACAGCCTTAACCTCATTATTTCCAAACTTATAAGATAGGGTCAAACGTGCCGTTCTGCTATCCCCCCTTTGAAACAATTTATAATCCAAGCCCGGATAAGCACTGCTTATTTTGGCATACCTGGTTTTGAACAGGTCATTTACGGTAAGCTTAAGATTCACCCTTTTGTTTGAAAAGCTCTTGCTCATTCCAAAATCGACCGTATAACGAGGCCTGAAACTAAACGTTCCATATACTACTTTCGACTGATAGTTTCCACTTAACTCAAATGACAGAGCCTTGCCCGCTACAAAATTTTGACTATTGTAAATTTGGATGGCGGTTTGTTCGTTATCAAGCACCTGGCCATTCAGATCCGGAGATTTAAACTGGTTTTTGAACACATTAATATTAGTATTGCTGTTCCACCAATTTGCAAAAGCAAAGGGAATACTTAGATTAAGAGAGTAAGTTAACTGCTCTGAGAGATTCGCATTAGTTTGATAAAGCGCGCTTTTCTCAGGATCGGGCAACAATACCTGGGTAATTCCATCCGTAGTCCGGGTGTAACCAGCAGATACGGTATACTTCTTTTGAAAAGTGTACGATAGATCAAATGTATTAGTATACTCCGGCTTCAGAAAAGGGTTTCCCTTATTGAAGGTATACCGGTCAAGAAAATACTCAAATGGGTTCAGGGCTTCATATTCAGGGCGTGTAATCCTCCGGCTGTAGGTGAGGCCTACACTGTTGTTCTTATCTGCCGTAAAATTAACAGCAGCACTCGGGAAGAAATCAAGATAATGCCGCCTGGCTACTTCGCCTGTGGTAACCAGATCACCCTTTGAATTAGTTTGTTCGGCTCTCACCCCAGCCTGAAAATTCCACTTTGGTGTTTCCTTCTTTAAATTGACGTAAACTGCATTTATATTTTCAGTGTAGAGAAAGTGGTTACTCCTCCGCGGATCGTTGTTCCACCCGTCGTCCTCAAACCGATTGAAACGAAAGTCATTATCCGCTTCTACCCAGCTCGACTTATAGCCAGCTTCCATTTTCAGAGACTTTGATAATGGATGAGTATAGTCTGCTTTAAAAGCATATATATCGATGTCCGAAGGACTGTAGTTCTTCAGCAGCTCCCGCACCTCATTTTTGTTTGTATTGTAAAGATACAGATTATCATATTGCATCCTGTCGTTACTGTGGTTATTAGAATAATCAGCATCAATGCTAAGTTCTCTTCCGTTCGAATCAAGTATCCCCTTATAATTCAGGTTATAACTTACATTCCGATAGCTGGAATTTCCGGTATTCGTTGCTTTGACAGCAGAATCCGCAACCCCGGAAAGAGAACTGATAATGGTTGAGTTACCAAGATTTTCATTCCATTTGTTAAAATACCCGTTCACAATAACTCCTACAGTATGGTTTTTATTAATAAAGAAGTCAGCTCCTGCCTTAAAATTATGATTCGACCAGTGACGGACCCCGGAACCTGTTTGTGCAAACCTGCTGCGTAAACCCATATTATCATTAATCCTATCAATATCAGTACTTTGCTCGCCCTCGTTATTACTGTAATTATAGTTACCAAAGAAATTAAGACGTTCACTCCGGTTATTAATGGAGATCCCACCATTCGTTTTCCTGTATCCCGAGTAACCAGCTCCAGCAGTGGCTGTCCCGTTAGTACCGAAACTTTTGTTCTTTTTAAGCCGGATATTTATAATTCCCGATTTCCCTTCAGCCTCATATCGGGCAGATGGATTAGTAATAATCTCCAGGGATTCTATTTCGTTGCTCTGCATGTTGCGCAGCATGCTGGTGAGATCGGCAGAACTCAGATAAGTTGGCTTTCCATCTATAAGTACCAAAACGCCCTGCTTCCCCCTGAGAGAAATATTATCATCTTTATCAAGACTTACTCCCGGAGCTTTTTGAAGCACTTCAAGTGCCGATGATCCAGCAGAAACGCTGCTGACCGCCACATTAACAATCAGCTTGTCACCTTTACGTTCAACAAGGGGTTTTTGGGCGGTAACCACCACTTCTTCAAGTTTCTTATTATCCGGCTCCATTACCATGGTTCCAAGATCAATGTCCTCCTTCCCGGCTATTACAGTAATAGGCTGACTATAATACTTCTTTAAGCCTACCTGAGTTAATACAACTCTGTAAGTTCCCTGCGGGATATCTTTAAAAGTAAATCCGCCCTTATCGTCAGTTATCTCGGTTTTCACAAGTGTTGAATCTTTTGAGCGAACGAGAGATACCGTAACATAATCAAGCGCTTTATTTTGAGAGTCCGCCACTTTACCGCCTACATCATTCCCTTTTGAAAAACAATAGCCAGCTGAAAGAATTAAGGTGAATGTTGATGTCAGAATAGTATTTGTAAAAATGTTCATGTTCTTTTTCGTATGATCCGGATCAAAACTATAAAGACCTGATAAGCCATCACACCAGAATTAGGTGTACAGGCAAGACACCTCGGTAAAAACAGGATTTAAACCGGTAAAATGTTTTTTGATATAAAATCCGTTCTTTTGTTGCCTTTAAACTGAAAAAGTCAAAATGGACATGAATGAGGAACATCTGCTCGACAATCCGATATGGAACGCCCTCACAAGCGGGAACAAAGACCTGTCCAGGGGAACAAGCAACGCAAAACACTTCAGGCGTGATGTCGCGTTCTTTGCCGGGTTGAGAGAGAACTCCGAACAGGACTTTAGGGACCTTCATCTGCTTTTCAGCGAAAATGAGCCCGCTGTTCTTTTTTTACCCGAAACGATAAAAATCCCGGCTGAATGGACCATCGGTGTGGAAAAGAAACTTCTGCAACTGACAGGTGAGAATTGCACAGTCCCGCCTTACAAGGAAGATGATATCCTTCCTTTGGGAGACCAGAATATCGGTGAGATGCTTCGGCTTACCGCCCTAACCAATCCAGGGCCCTTTCTCGACAGAACTATCGAGTTTGGAAATTACGAAGGCATATTCGAAGGAGAAAATCTTGTAGCGATGGCGGGTCAGCGGCTAAAGCCCGGAAAATATACCGAGATCAGCGCAGTATGCAGCCATCCTGATCATGCAGGAAAAGGATATGCTTCCAGGATCATCCGCAGTCAGATCAGAAAAATAAAAGAAGAAGGCAGGATTCCATTTCTCCATGTTCTGCCGGACAACAGCCCGGCATACAAGCTTTATGAGAAGTTAGGATTCACTGTAAGGAAAGAGCTTTGGGTATATGTAATTGAAAAAAAGCCAATAACAGTTCTTTAAGCCATACTTTCCTCTGACAAACATGTCGGGAAAAAAGTTGTTGGGTAGGTAAAATAGAATCAGCAGATGCGATTGTCAAACAAGCTCTGCCAATTTATACATTCACCTATGAATCTGTTATTCAAGTCAAAAAACGCACGTTCAAAATTCCTCCTGCCCGCAGCTTTTTTCGCTCTTTTCTACTGCAGTCTGTTTCAATCCGGTTTTGCACAAATACCGTCAATACATCCCGATACATCTGAAAAAAATAGCGCTCAGGCCGACTATCCCCCCGACTCCCTGGGTCGGAGAAATCCAAGAGGAACCGTTGAAGGTTTCATCGCTGCAGTGGCAAAAGGCGACTATAGCAAAGCATCTCTCTATCTGCGGATTGATAGAGAGCTAAAAAAAGACCAGGACTCTGTAAAGCTGGCGCGCAATCTTCAGCTCCTGCTCGACCAGCAGGGCAGTATCCTTCCTTATTCAATGATCAGTGATAAACCCGAAGGAACGCAAAACGACAATCTCGGGCCGAACCTGGAAAGAGTCGGCACAGCAACGGTGAACAAAGAACCGTTCGACTTAATACTTGAAAGTGTAGAAAGTGAGAACGGTCCTGTCTGGTTGTTCTCATCTCAAACAATCGAACGCATTCCGCCTAAAATAGAAGATGCAGGAGAAAAAGCGCTTGTAAACAAAGTAGCACCTGAAATACTCGAAGAAAACCAATGGGGAGGAGTTCCTATATCACACTGGCTTGCCTTCATAACCATACTCATCCTCGCATACCTGGCAGCCACCGGGCTTACCTACATAGTACTATTACTGATTCCACTCATCTGGCGTAAAGCCCGAAGTGAATCGGCAGAAGGAATTATAAAAGCATTCGTACTTCCTGTAAGGTTATACCTAACGATCTGGCTGCTCATATTTGGCAGTCAGGCTGCCGGGATCTCAATAATTGTCAGGCAACGCTTTAACAGCCTCACCCTGATTGCTTTTGTAATAGCCGTTTTCCTGCTGCTATGGCAACTGGTAGATTTCATTACACGTCTTATTGAAAAACGGTTTGCCCGTCACCGCAACCAGGCTGGGATCTCTGCACTGCTTTTCCTGCGAAGGGCCGCCAAAATTGCGCTTGTTGGAATTGCACTAATTATCGTTCTCGACACATTTGGATTCGACGTTACCACGGGGATTGCCGCATTGGGAATAGGAGGTATCGCCCTGGCCCTGGGCGCTCAGAAAACCATGGAAAATTTTGTTGGAAGCGTTACCTTAATTGCAGATCAGCCGATCCGTGTAGGCGATTTCTGCAAAGTTGGAGACATTGTCGGGACTGTAGAACAAATCGGGATGAGGTCAACACAGATCAGAACGCTCGATCGCACCATAGTTACCATACCAAACGGGGAGTTTTCCTCCCTTAAGATTGAGAATTTTGCACCCCGTGAACGCTTTTGGTTTCATCCTGTCTTCCGCATCCGGTTAGATTCAACTCCTGATCAGATCCGCTTCCTCCTCGCAGAGCTTAGGGCCGTTCTTTATGCCCATCCCAAAGTCAACCCCGATCCAGCCAGAATACGTTTCATAGAAATATCAACGGATTGCCTTAAACTGGAAGTGTTCGCATATGTTAATGCAATCGATTTTGACAGATTTCTCGAGATCCAGGAAGATCTATATCTCAGGATGATGGACGTCATAGAGAAAAGCGGCACAAGCCTGGCAATGCCCTCACAAACTGTATACCTTGGCAGAGATAAAGGAATATCAGAAGAGAAGGCATCTGAAGCCGCAGAGCAGGTGCGTAAATGGAAGGAAGCAGATGAAATGCCAATCCCCTATTTTAGCCCGGAAAGGATCGGAGAACTTAAAAACTCTATACCCTATCCGCCGGAAGGCTCTGTAGCGGCAAAAAATGCTAAACAGACAGGAAAGCCCTGAAATGAGACTGGCAAGTACTAGCTATCTGGTTATTAATCTTGCATAATTTTTCAAAAATACTAGCTTTGGCAGATAGAGCATCTGACTGGTTTCTTTATATACGACGGCAATGGAAAACTACACCGCCATTTTAACCTTGCTTGGGATTATGGTAATCCTTCACGTAATCTCAGACAGAGTAAAAATCTCCTCCCCCATCTTGCTTGTTCTGGGGGGAGTAGGACTCGGATTTATACCAGACATTCCTCCTCTTGCAATCAATCCTGAAATCATTTTTTTACTATTCCTGCCGCCCTTACTCTATGACGCCTCATTTAATATCTCTTTTAAAGCCTTTAAAGAGAATCTCGGTACAATAAGTTCCCTGGCTATCGGACTCGTTTTCCTGACGACTGCCGGTATAGCGGTCTTCGCACGGTTTCTCATACCCGGCATCGACTGGCCGCTTGCGTTCGTTCTTGGCGCAATCCTGGCATCAACGGACGCTGTAGCAGCGATAGGCATTACGAAGGGATTAAAGCTTTCACATACCACAACAACCATTCTGGAAGGAGAAAGCTTGATTAATGATGCTTCGGCGCTGGTTGCTTACCGCTTTGCTGTCGCAGCAGTAACCGGTACTGCATTTATTTGGTGGAAAGCGTCTTTAACATTCCTGATGTTAATGGCAGGCGGTTTTCTGGTTGGAGTAGTCATGGCTAAAACACTGCAGTTTCTCTTACGGTTTGTCAGAGGCCACACCATGGCAGTACTTAGCTTTACTCTTCTCGCCCCTTTCATAACTTATCTGATAGCAGAAGAACTCCATTGTTCCGGGGTAATTGCGGTTGTAGTCCTGGGCTTTGGGATCTCCCGTTTAAGCAGCCTGAAGTTTCCCGAATCGCTTCGTCAGCAATCCCGGACAATATGGGAAATACTGGTCTTTTTACTTAATGGACTAATCTTCATTCTGATCGGTCTCGAACTCCCGGCCGTAATAAAAAGCATTCCCGCAAGCCCCCTTCTTCAATACAGTGCTTATGCCTTCCTGATCACCCTCGTAGCAATTGTAATCCGAACCCTCCGCGTATTCCTAAAGAAAAATTCTTTGCAACGAGCCTTTAATCATCCGAAATTTAAAAATACAGGGAGAGAAATTCCAGCCTCCGTTCTCTTTACAACCAGAGAAAGCCTGATCATAAGTCTGTCAGGGATGCGTGGAATTGTATCCCTGGCCGTAGCAATAGGACTTCCCCACGTTCTGGAAGACGGAACCCCATTTCCCATGCGCAGTGAAATAATATATATCACAACTGTAGCTGTGCTGGTGTCTATTGTGGGACAAGGTTTGCTGCTGCCGTTTTTGATAAGGAAGCTGAATAAGAATAGTGCAGATTTGTAGAAGAATTAAGGGAAGACATGGTATAGATGCGGAAGGGCTGTAAAGATTAA
>JBQGEO010000660.1:0-7128 GCA_052039655.1 Pararcticibacter sp. | reverse complement strand
GCCCGATATCCTGTCCTTCCGCCCCCTGCCATAAGACCTGCCCGGTTCGCGCATCAAACAGGGCAGCCCCCGGCCCTTTAGGCCGCTCATGAATCCCGAACACCTCCAGTCCGGGCCTCGAAGGATCAAGATCTCCCACATGGAGCGCATCGCCATGCCCAAAACCTGTCGTAAACAAGCCTTTTCCATTATCATCGATCACCATAGATCCATAGATGATCTCATCTTTCCCGTCTGAATCCACATCTGCAACGGAAAGATTATGATAGCCCATTCCTGAATACGGGTTAAATCCGTCTTTCGAATCAAACGCCCATCTTAAAGTCAGTTTCCCGTTCCGGAAATCCCAGGCTGTTAATGCAGTACGTGCGTAGTACCCCCGGCACATCACCAGGCTCGGCAAGCTTCCGTCAAGATAAGCAGCACATGCCAGGAAACGGTCCGCCCTGTTACCCTTAGTATCGTTAGCCCCCGGTTTCCCCCAGCTCTCTACAGGGTCCCGGCCGGGTATATAAGGGACAGTAGACAATGCTTCTCCCGTTTCTCCTTTAAAGACAGTCAAATATTCAGGTCCATCAAGAATACGGCCGGCACCATTTCTCCAGTCTTTTGAAGAATCTCCGATCACTGTTCCTTTACCATCTATTGTACCATCAGCTGTTTTGCATGCAATTTCGGCCTTGCCGTCGCCGTCAAAGTCCATCACAATAAACTGTGTATAGTGCGCTCCTTCCCTGATATTCTTCCCCAGGTGAATAGACCACAGACATCTGCCGTCCAATTTATATGCCTGAAGAACCGGAGGATCCGTAGGCCCGTCCTGGGAATTATCTTTACCACGGCCTGCCATGTGAAGGATGATTTCGTACTCCCCGTCACCGTCCAGATCTGCTGCCGAACCATCATTAGGTGCATAGCCCGGTATCTTTTGGAGAGGAATAGAAAGATAAGGACGCACAGGACTATTTCCCGCAAACTTAAACTCTTTACTTACCTCCGTCTCTTTCCCTTTCACAACCGCCTTTACAACATAAGAATGCTCCGCCGAGAACCTCGCCAAACTATCCCTGAAGCAGGTCGCCTCTGTAATAAGCTCCTGATTCAGCTTTACAAACCTCCCTGTCTCCGACCTGTATACATTAAAGGCAATGTCATCCGGATCCGTAGCTAAAAGCCTCCAACTCAGGAAAACCTTGTTCTTGTCCTCTCTTATTCCAACCAGGCCCCTGTCCAGGTATTCCGTCCTGCGTTGAGCAAAAACACAATCCCCACACAACAAGATCAAAAAGACCATCATAAAAAATCGCCGGAGCTCAAGTCGTTTAAGGAAATCTCGTAACAACATTGTTTCAGAAAAACTGGTTCTTATTCGTTTATAATTCGTCTTTAAATCAGGAAAGGCCTTAAAGAACTTAGATTTGACAATCCCAACCTAATCAACAGATCTGGCTCCAAATCCCCGGTTCCTTACGTTATAGCACAAAAAGCATAATTGGTAAAATTCTTTCAGTCCCTTTCGCTTGTTAAAACGTTTACGAGTTTACAGCCTTCTTATTACTTCCGCAACCTGCGGCATCCTGTATGCCAGACGGGAAAAAGTTAAAAGTAGAAAGTTAAAAGTTCCCGGCTATTGGAAATAAAGTTTAAAGTAGAAAGTTTAAGTCAAAAGCTCTCCGCTGATGTTGAAAGCTCCAGCCGATTGCTGAAAGCCTTTTAACTTTCTACTTTGAACTTTTAACTTCACTGCTGACAGCTTCCTGTTCATTTCGTGATTTATTTCACAAATGACGAGCGTCAATTTTTAAGCGCTCACGTGTTACTACTTTTGCGCCCATTCAATAATCATATATGACTTCGAAGAATAAATGGCTAATGGCATTAGCCGGAATGACACTTCAATTATCAATCGGCTCTATTTATGCCTATAGTGTATGGATAAAACCGATAGAACTCTTAAATGGATGGGATGCCCATCAGCTAAAATTTGCATTTAGCCTCGCAATTTGTTTCCTGGGCCTCACAGCAGCTTTCATGGGAAAATTCGTACACAGGGTTGGCCCTAAGAAGGCAGGACTTCTGGGTGCATTGTTTTTTGGTATCGGTTTAGCCGGAGCAGGCTTTGCAAACTCAATCGGATCGCTGCCGATGTTCTACCTCTTCTATGGAGTGATCAGTGGCATAGGACTTGGCTTTGGATACATCACACCCGTATCTGTCGTCGTGCAGTGGTTTCCCGATAAACCGGGATTTGCATCCGGCCTTGTTATTATGTCTTTTGCTGCCGGTTCAATCCTGGCTTCCCAGATCATTTCTCCTATTACAGCCAGCCTCGGTGTTCCGGGAACTTTCTATGCATTAGCTGCAACTTACGCACTCCTCATGGTTCTGGCCTCTCTTTATCTTGCAGTTCCCGCCGTCTCCACAGGTTACGTAGACGATCATGCAGGGGGAGCTGATGTTTCCGTATCCGAACTCTTAAAAGATGTAAGGTTCTACGGGCTTTGGCTGATGCTGTTCTTTAACACCACATGCGGAATTGCATTAATCGCCGTTGCTGCACCAATGGCAAAACAGGTGATCCATATCAGCGAAGCCGGAGCAATCGTATTTGTAGGCATCATTGGATTGTTCAACGGATTAGGCCGGCTAATCTGGTCAAGCGTTTCAGATAAGATCGGCCGTTGGAGTACCTTCATGTGTTTCTATATTATAGGTACCATTTGCTTCCTTCTGCTTACTCAAACCACGAACGCCTTCATGTTCCAGGCAGCCGTTTTCATTATCATCAGCTGTTACGGCGGTGCATTTGCAACGATTCCCGCATTCATTAAAGATATTTATGGAGCAGACAAACTGGGATCTGTTTTGGGCTATGTATTAATCGCCTGGTCTGCAGCAGCATTTACAGGCCCCTGGCTGATCACTCTGAGCGATGATTATTCTATGATTTTCTATCTTTTTGCAGGAATATTGGCCTTCACAGCTATAATGGCATTTTCTTTGAAAGGCAGACTATCAAAAGCATAAACACGTAAAAATACCTATACAAAGCAGGTACGGTCAAACAAACATTTGCAACAGAAGTTATTAACATGACAGCAATGAAATTTACCCGGCCCTGACAAATACGAATAATTCAAAAATCATAGAAAATCAATTAAAACAATGCAACAAACAAAGTTTTTTGTTTAAAATGTCCAAATCACACCAATTAATGATAACGGTCACATTTATCCGTTTAAACATTCTCTAACTTTGTTGCATTCAAAAGAATTAATACAAAATTCAGTTAACATGAAAACAGATGTCACAGCAGTTCCGTTCGAATCAGGAGAGTGGAATAAAACAATCGATGTGTATGACTTTGTTGTAAAAAACATCAAGCCTTATACCGGAGATTCTTCCTTTTTAGCAGGCCCCTCAGCAAAAACCACAAGTCTTTGGGATGCATGTAAAGCAGAGCTTTTAAAGGAAAGAGCTAACAATGGGTGCCTAGCGGTAGACACTGAAACAATATCTACAATGACAGCCTTTAAACCAGGCTATATAAAGAAAGAAGACGAAGTAATTGTAGGACTTCAAACAGACCAGTTGCTGAAAAGATCAATGAAGCCTTTCGGAGGTATCAAACTCGTTGAATCTGCTCTTAAAGAACGTGGTCTTAAGCCTTCTGACAGGGTTATCGACATTTTCAATTATGCAAAGAACCACAATGACGGAGTATTCAGTGCTTATGATTCTGAAATCCGCGCATTCCGTTCAAAACACATATTGACAGGCTTGCCTGATAACTACGCACGTGGCCGTATCATCGGTGACTTCCGTCGTTTAGCGCTTTACGGTGCAGATCAGCTGATCAAATTCAAGAAAGCAGATTTCGAAAAAGTTGGCGGAGAGATGACCGAACATAAAGTTCGTCTTCGTGAAGAGATCTCTATTCAGATCGGCGCTCTTAAAGACATGATCAAGATGGCTGCTGACTATGGTTACGATGTAAGCCGTCCTGCAGCAAACGCACTTGAAGCAGTTCAGTGGGTTTATTTCGCATACCTTGCCGCAGTCAAAGAACAAGACGGCGCAGCGATGTCTTTAGGTAACGTTTCTTCATTCCTTGATATCTATATTGAAAGAGATCTTGCAGCAGGAATTATCACAGAAGAAGAAGCACAGGAAATGGTCGACCAGTTCGTGATGAAATTACGAATGATACGTCACCTGCGCCCAGGTTCTTATGATGAGATCTTCGGTGGCGACCCAACCTGGGTAACTGAGTCAATCGGTGGTATCCTCCACGACGGACGGACTAAAGTGACCAAAACTTCATTCCGTTTCCTTCAGACCCTTTATAACTTAGGTGCTTCACCAGAACCAAACTTAACAGTGCTCTGGTCTGAACAACTTCCTGAAGGATTCAAGAAATTCTGTGCTCAGGCGTCTATCGATACTTCTTCTATCCAGTACGAAAACGACGACCTGATGCGTCCGAACCGTGGATCAGACGATTATGGTATCGCTTGCTGTGTGTCTTACCAGCCAATTGGTAAAGCTATTCAGCACTTCGGCGCACGCGCTAACCTGCCAAAAGCATTATTAATTGCTTTAAATGGCGGACGCGAAGAACATGACGGAGTGCAGGTAATTAACAACATTCCTCAGCTTCCTGCAGGACCTCTTGATTACGACATGGTATTTGACCTGTTCAAACGCACCATGAGCGAACTCGCAAGGGTATATGCAAAAGCCATGTTTGTTATCCACTACATGCATGATAAATACTATTATGAAAGATCGCAGATGTCCCTGATTGATTCAGATCCGCATGTAGACATTGCTTACGGTGCTGCTGGTATCTCTATCATTGCAGACTCTCTTTCAGCAATTAAATATGCTAAAGTAACTCCTGTTCTGAACGAAAAAGGATTAACTGTAGACTTCACCATCGACGGAGACTTCCCGAAATATGGTAATGATGACGACAGGGCCGACAAGATCGCTCAGGAAGTAACTCACTACTTCATCAACGAGTTACGCAAGCATAAAGCGTATAAAGATGCAACTCCTACTCTTTCACTGCTTACCATTACTTCAAACGTAATGTACGGAAGCAACACAGGAGCAACACCTGACGGACGTAAAGCAGGCGAATCTTTTGCACCTGGCGCAAATCCAATGCACGGACGCGATGCCAGCGGCGCTATTGCTTCTCTGAACTCCGTTGCAAAATTAAGCTACAGCGATGCCCAGGATGGTATTTCCAACACCTTCTCTATGATCCCTAAGTCATTAGGAGACACTAGAGAAGAGCAGGTGAACAACCTGGTAAATACCATGAACGGATACTTCAAACGCATGGCACACCACCTGAATGTAAACGTATTGAACCGTGAAACGTTAATGGATGCTTACAACCATCCTGAAAACTACCCACAGCTTACAATCCGCGTATCAGGTTATGCAGTGAATTTCGTACGCCTTTCACGCGCACATCAGCTTGAAGTGATCGCACGTACATTCCATGATCACATGTAATAAATAAGCCACTTATTTCATTTTCATAAATTCAAAAGCCAGGTTCGTTAAAACGGCCTGGCTTTTGTTTATCTACCTTTTTTTAATATTATTACGACATGTATTTCCCATTACAGGATATTGAAGCAGCGAAATTAAATATAGATGACCCTGAACATCTCAGGATCCATTCCCTGGAAACCTTCGGAACGCATGACGGCCCGGGAATAAGAATGGTCATCTTCGTGCAGGGATGCCAGTTCAGGTGCCTCTATTGCCAGAACCCCGACACTCTTGACGTCAGGGGTGGTACCATGGTTGAACTTAGAGAGCTCGTAGACCGGGCAATTCGCCAGAAAAGCTATTTCGGCAGCACCGGTGGCGTAACCGTATCCGGCGGAGAGCCATTACTTCAGCGAAGCAAACTCCTTACACTATTCAAAATGCTTCACGAAGAAGGTATCAATACCTGCCTGGACACCAACGGCCGCCTCAACAACGCCCAGGTACATGATCTCCTCGAACACACCGACCTGCTCCTCCTTGATGTAAAGCACATCAGCGACGATATTCACCACAAGCTCACCGGATTGACCAACAAAGCAACCCTCGAACTTGCCGCCTACCGCGAATCCACAGGCAAAAGAATGTGGCTACGCTACGTCCTCGTCCCTGGCTGGACCGACCAGGAGCAATACCTGGAAGAATGGGCACAGCACTTCTCAGATTACAAAACAGTTGACCGCGTCGAAATCATCCCCTTCCACCAGCTAGGACAACACAAATGGAAACTGATGAACATGGAGTACCCGCTGAAAGATACCCCTAGTCCATCAGAAGAAATCAAACAAATGGCCTTAGGGATCTTTAATAAGTATTTTGATAATGTGATATTGAAATAAGGTTCGGCTTTTCGTTCAAAAAAACGAACTAAAAACTCACTACTTGCAGCAGTGAAGTTTTTTTGTATTATAGCGACTGGAAGAAGAAGTAACCATTCGTGAGCTGGTTTCGGAAGACAGGGTTTAACTCGAAAATGGAGAGGCTCCTCCCTGATCTTCTCTGTGAAAGATACAGAGGCGGAGCGATCGTAAGAGAAACCATCCTACAGAAGCTATTTTACCTCTCTAAATAAAACTAAGATAACTAAAAACAACAGCAGATGTTATAATACAAATTGGTTTATAAAATTTCACATCCTGCCTCGAAGCGTCTAAAGCAAGCTGTATTTTTCCTCAAGACATTTATTTCATTTCCAAGCACTAGAGAAGAACTATTTTCAGTTGCAATCCCCATCAGTTTATCCATCTTACTAACCGCTTGTCCCGGAGTGGGCGGAGGAGGGAGTTTTACATCGCCCAGGAAAGACTTTATCGGATGGTTGAGACTCCTGCTGAGCGAACATTCACAACGGTTATTCTTTCACTTTCATTATTTGCATATATCAACCACGTCTCTCCCGAAGACTTTACTGGTGTACGAGCTCCCTCTAAGTATATCACAAAAGTATTCCCAGAATTTCCCTTAAAGATTTCAACAACCTTCATAAAAGCGATGCCAGGGGAAACTTTCATTATCTTTCCTAAAAAAATCAATTCAGATCGTTTGTAATCCCTTTCA
>JBQGEO010000659.1:0-2194 GCA_052039655.1 Pararcticibacter sp. | reverse complement strand
CGCTTTCCATCTCCGCTGTTGATATAGCTGAACTTGCTTGTCTTTTCGTTTAAAATATTGATGCCCCCACCATCTGTCGCAATCCATAGTTCATCGTTGTTTCCGGTCATCATGGCCGAAACACGTGTTGAAGAAAGCATACTTTCAGCTTTGCCGTAGTGCCGGTCGTACGCATTCTCAGCAATGTTATACCTGTCGATGCCTGAAGGGGTGCTCATCCAGAGAAAGTTGTTGTGAAACAGGAGCTTGGATGCACTCTGGCAGGTATTATTCACAAGCAGTAATTGTTTCTGTTTCCGATCATACCTGCAAAGACCTTTCCCTTCTACAAAAGCCCAGACGGACTGGTCGGCTGTGATACAAATAGCCTGCAAATTATATTTATGCCCGGTGTTTTTTAGCGGAATAATCCTTCCGCTCCGGTAGTCGTTATTTTCAAAAAGAACAAGGCATTCGCCTGTTACCCTGAGAAACGCATTTCCCCTTTTATCAAATTTAATGTCCTCCGTATTCTTCACCAGCTTTTTAGGGCCAGAGCCTTTAGCCTGGTAGTAAACGGGTGAGAAATGGCCGGTCAGACCATTGTAAACGCTTACTCCGCCATGTGTCCCGATCCAGAGGCGTTGTTCTTTATCCTCAGCAATAACGTTGATCCAGTTTTGTATGATACTGGTAGTATCTCCATCGCTGTTCCTGAAAACCCTGAATTCATAACCGTCGTATCGGTTAAGCCCATCGTTTGTTCCGATCCACATAAAACCATTGCTGTCCTGGAAAAAGCTGCGCACAGCACTGTTGGATAAACCGTTTTCGATGCCAAGATGATCAACATCCTCAGATCTCTGTCCTAATAAAAGCGGAGATCTAAGCAAAAAAACAAACAATAAGAAAACGTGGGCTTTCAGTAGCTTCATAACGGGAGGCAGCAGGAATTACTATAGTTGTTAATTGGCCGGCTTATCAATCAAAAATACACAAATTAGTAGTAAACGGCGCAATATTATACAATTTGCATGCAGCAAAATCCCTGTCAATTGTACGCTTTATCCTTTTTAATAGTATCCCGGAGCGGAGGAGAACCATCTGCTTTCTTTACCTTAGCAAAATGTTCGATTTCAGACTGAAAGTATTCTATACAGTCGCTCAAAGGCTGAGTTTTACAAGAGCTGCATCTGAGCTGTTTATCAGCCAGCCGGCTGTTACCAAACATATCAGGGAACTGGAAGACTTCTATAAATCTCCGTTGTTTGAACGCAGCGGCAATAGTAAAGTGAGTATCACACCCGCTGGTATACTGTTGCTGAAATACGCCGAGCAGATATTGAGCCTTTCAAGGGACCTGGAATATGATATGAATATGCTGAGGGACAAATATTCGGGCACATTACGGATTGGCGCCAGCACAACCATCGCTCAGTACCTGTTGCCGTCATTGCTGGCCGGGTTTCATAAAAAGTTCCGGGATATCAGGGTCAGCATGATCAGCGGAAATACAGAAGAGATCGAACTGGCGTTGATAAACAAGCAGATAGAAGTAGGTTTTATCGAAGGGCTTTCTAAAAAACCTCAGATCCATTATTCCGGCTACCTGAACGATGAAATTGTCCTGGTATGCCCCAGCCATTTTCATACGTTTAAAAAAGATACATTAACCATTGATGAACTGACCCGTTATCCCTTGCTGATGCGTGAGCCCGGGTCGGGTACGCTGGAAGTAATCGCTCACTCCCTGAAGCCTTTTGGCCTCAGGCTGAATGACCTGAATATTGAAATGCAGCTCGGCAGTACGGAAGGTATAAAAAGCTATTTAGCTAAAAGTGATTGCCTGGCATTTATCTCCGTACACGCTATTTTTAAGGAGCTTAAGAACCGGGAGCTGCGGGTTATCGATGTCGAATCGCTCAGCATTGAACGCCCGCTGCAGATTGCGGTTCAGCATGGGCAGCCTTCAAAGCTTGCTGACCTTTTTATTGAGTTTGTTCATAAGAACTCATCTGACTGGTATAATGATCATAAGATCACCTGAGATCTGCGTCAAATTCCCGTTTAATAATCTTTGGTTATTAACTATTCAAATTGATGATAAAAATCCAGCCTTTAAAAGCCCCAGTTTTGGGCTTAAAATAATTTCTATGGATCCCCATCATACACGCGATCACCTTATTGTTATGAAACCAGGAATGCAGAAAGTCGT
>JBQGEO010000658.1:0-19984 GCA_052039655.1 Pararcticibacter sp. | reverse complement strand
CCGCAAATGGAAAGTAATATGATCCATTCATACGTCACCATGACTGAACAGATGCCACGTGGCTGGATGCCTAACTTTCCTGAAGTAACAGGTGACAGCCGCAGAATGAATTCTAACCATGCTGCAGCAATGGTGGCAGATGCATACAGTAAAGGCTTGAAAGGGTTCAATCTGGAGGAAGCCTATAAGGTGACGAAAGCTGCCATCACGGAAAAAACGTTAGCCCCGTGGTCATCCAAACCGGCTGGCGTACTTGACAGGTTTTACAAAAACAATGGTTATTTTCCTTCCCTGGCCCCGGGAGAAAAAGAAACTGTACCGGAAGTACATGGCTGGGAACGCAGGCAGCCTGTTGCCGTTACCCTCGGAACGGTGTATGATGAGTGGTGTCTTTCTAAAATAGCCGATGCCATCGGGAACAAAAAGGAAGCAGGCTATTTCTCGGAACGCAGTAAAAACTACCGCAAAATCTTTAATCCGGCTACCAGATTTTTTCATCCTAAGGACTCACTGGGCAATTTTATGCCTGATCTTGATTACCGGTTCCCTCCGGGAATTGGCGGAAGAGATGCTTATGACGAAAATACGGGGTACGTTTACCGTTTTGATGTACAGCATAATATTGCCGATCTGATTAACCTGACAGGCGGAAATGATGCTTTTGTGGCTGCACTGGAAGACATGTTCAGCACTCCGATCGGAAAGGGTCGTCCCGACTTCTATCATATTTATGCTGATCATACCGGTAATGTTGGCCAGTTCTCAATGGGAAACGAACCGGCTATGCACATCCCTTATCTGTATAATTATGCAGGACAACCCTGGCGCACCCAGAAAAGAGTACGCAATCTGCTCAATCAGTGGTTCAGGAACGACCTGATGGGAATCCCGGGTGACGAAGACGGCGGAGGCCTTACTTCTTTTGTCGTATTTTCGCATATAGGATTTTATCCGGTTACTCCCGGCCTGCCCATGTATGTAATTGGCAGTCCTGTTTTCGAAAAGGCAGTTCTGAAGCTGGGTAACGGTAAAACGTTCGCCGTAAACTGTAAAAACTATTCTCCTGATCATAAATATATCCAAAGCGCCACACTTAACGGAAAGGCCTGGAATAAATCATGGTTCAGTCATGAGGACTTAATGAAGGGCGGGGTGCTGGAGCTGACTATGGGTAAGCACCCGAATAAATCCTGGGCGACCGGGGCGGATGCCATTCCTCCATCGTTTAAAATGCCCTAGGATTTATCTATATTTGCAGAATATAATTTAAACAGTTCCATTAAAACCTTTATAATGAAAAAATCTCTTCCCTACACTTTTTTACTTGGTGTTATTCTTTTAGCTGCGGGCATTTTTTTTAAAGTAATGCATGTGGGAGGTGTTATGGGCAATTACGCTTTGGGAGTTGGTATGACTCTTGTATTTCTTGCCCTTGTTGCTCTGGTATTCAAACTTTTATTCAGGGTATAAAACCCAGCCGGACTTTACTTTACCTGTTCCCACCATTTGGTAAATGTTTGAGTGCTGTCATTCAACCTGACAATTTCTCCGATCCTGGGCGTCACTAAGGGGATCTGGTGTTCCTTTTCATTCAGCTCAGTGATGCTTCGGAGAGGCTCGTCCCAGGGGTGATTGGCCAGCTTAAACTTCGAGGAGTGCACTGGAAACAACCGTTTCGTATGCAGATCCTTTGCCGCCTGTAATCCTTCCCTGGGCAACATATGGATAGCCTGCCAGGCCAGATTATACTGACCGTTATCCAGGAGCGCCAGATCGAACCCGCCGAACTTCCTCCCTATTTCGGCAAAATGCGTATCATAGCCGCTATCGCCTCCCAGGTATAGTTTCAAACCGGGCGTCTGCAATATAAACGAAAGCCACAGAGTATTATTCCTGGTAAAACTTCTGCCTGAAAAATGCCGCGCCGGTGCTGTATGAAGCGTGATGTTATCATCCAGAACAACACTTTCGTTCCAATCTTTCTCGATAATTTTTGAACTGTCGAATTTCCAGTATTCAAAATGCTCACCCACACCCAAACCACAGATAATCTGCCTGATTTTAGGTTTTAATTTCATTATTGTCGGGTAATCTAAATGATCGTAATGATCATGCGTGATGAGGAGAAAATCAATTTCGGGCATGTCATCTGCCGAATAAAGGTCGGTACCCTTAAATGACCTGTTGGAATTCGGGATGGGTGACGCATTGCCGCTGAAAACGGGATCAACCAGGAAACGCTTTCCATCGAGCTGGATAAAGTAAGAAGAGTGGCCAAACCATACCAATACATTATCAGATGGCGGCAAATTCTTTAAATCTGTTTTTACCGACGGAATACTGCCTGCTGGCCTGGTGCGGGGGAACTTCCTGAAAATGAAGTCGAATATCACCCCCGACATAGAATAACCTTCGGTTACAGTAGGTGTAAAATGGGTGTTTTGGAACTTACCATCTTTGTAATGGGCGGATTTCTTTAATAGTTCCAGCCGCTTGCCAGCTGGTGCTTTTCCGAATTGTGGGTGACGCATATAAAAAAATGTTATAACCGCTAACAACAATATAACCCCCGAAAGGATTATCGCTGCCCGCTTTACTGATTTCATCTTGTTATCTTTCTTTTATATTCAGTTAAAAAAACTCCTGAATTCAAGTGGAATAACTTGGTAGGGATATGCTACTGCGAATTCTGCCAGGTCAGTGTACGCAGCATGCTATTCAACACCTGCATCATCTGTAACACCGCGGCTGATTGCTTCCACCCAATCACGCTGATTCCATCCCTTTGCGAGTGCAGATAACAGCCTGTTATGTATAGCGGAGATGAAGGGCATAGGGGTCTGGCTTTGCTGAGACATACTGAAAACCAGCTTTGCATCTTTATAGCCAAGCTGAGCTGTAAATCCTACCTGTGAGTAGTCTTTCTCAGCGATCATCTTTCCGTAGGTCTTAAAGATAGGTGAATTAAAAAGTGTTGAACCAAAAAAATCGGCCACCTTAGTACGGTCTACCTGGTATTTCTCAGCCAGGGTATACGCTTCAGCCATCATTTCCATAGATGCCTGTATCATGAAGTTACCGGCAAGCTTTACTACATTAGCAGCACCTGCCTCTTCGCCAAAGTCTATAATCCCCTGGCTGGTGCTCTCCAGCAGGGGCCTGGCTGCTTCTTTTATTTCTTCAGGACCGGAAAGACACACCCACAGTTTCTTTGCAGCAGCAGCTTCAGGCCTTCCGAACACGGGTGATGTTAAATAATGATTGCCTGCGGCGCGATGAAGCGCATCCAGTTCTTTTGCAGTTTCAGGCAAAATGGTACTGACAGAAATGTGAACGGCACCCTCCGGCAATGTTTTCAATATACCATTTTCATTTGTGAGTATTTCCATCACTGCCTTATCATCAGACAAAACGGTTACGATAAATGCTACCCCATTAGCAGATTCTGCCGGCGAAGAGCACCTCGTAATGGAATTTTGATCCAGATCATCCAGCTTAGAAGAGGTCCGGTTATATACCTGCAAATGATAGCCTGCTTCAATCAGGTTTTGCGCTATCGGCGTACCCAGATTCCCCAGACCGATAAATCCTACTTTTGTTTTCATAGTTCAATGATCACAATTTAACTCTCCGTATTGGTCGGTTCCAGGTCATCTTTTGGTTCCCAGAGCTCAACAATGTTTCCTTCGGGATCCAGTATATGGACAAATTTACCATAGTCGTACTCAGCAATCTCATCAATAATGGTTACGTTGTTCAACTTTAATTCGTCTACTAAAGCCGTGATATCTTCCACGCGGTAGTTAATCATAAATGGCTTTTCCGAAGGCTTGAAATATTCTGTATCCCCGGGAAAAGTACACCAGGACGTGGATCCTTTTTTTGCGGGATCTTCTGCATCCCGCCACTCAAAGGTCGTCCCATATTCACTGGTAGTCAATCCAAGATTTTTGGCATACCAATCGTTCATTTGCTGGGGATTATCGCATTTAAAAAATACGCCGCCCAGGCCTGTTACTTTTTTCATATTTTGGAGTGTTGCAAGGGAGTAATTTCCGTTTATTTCAGGAGATTATCAAATCTGTTTATTCAGAAAAAATAATAACAGGCCAGACCAAAATCTTTTACTCCTGGGTCTGCATTCCCGCAGGTTCTCTCTGAAACTGATCATCTAACAGGCCTGAGGATTGCACTGCCTGCCAGCTATAACAGGGTACCTCTCAGGATGAATGCAGCAATGGTGAAGTAGATCACCAGCCCTGTGACGTCAACCAGTGTCGCAACAAAAGGTGCGGAGGACGTTGCCGGGTCAAGCTTTACTTTTTTTAGAATGATCGGGATCATCGAACCGCTGAATGTTCCCCATAGAACAATTCCAACAAGCGAAAAAAGGATAGTAACGGCCAATAGCAACCAGTGTTCCCCATAGTTATACCAGCCAAGATATTGCCAGAGGGAAATCCGGATGGCACCCAGAATGCCGAGAGTCAGACCCAGAAGGAGTCCAGACTGCACCTCCCGGCGCATGACATACCACCAATCGCGCACAGTAAGCTCCCGTACGGCCATAGCGCGAATGATCAGGGTTGCTGCCTGCGACCCGCTGTTTCCCCCGCTCGATATCACCAGTGGGACAAACAGGGCGAGAACTACAGCTTTAGCAATTTCAGCCTCGAAATATCCCATGGCAGTTGCAGTAAGCATCTCGCTCAGAAAAAGAATGACGAGCCATCCGGCGCGTTTCTGAACCAGCTGCAGAAGCGGTGTCTTAACGTACGGAAATTCCAGAGACTCCATTCCTCCGAACATTTGCATATCGCGGGTATCTTCCTCTTCCGATGCGTCCATTACATCATCCACGGTTACCACTCCCATTAAAATACCGTCAGGCCCCACTACCGGTAAAGACACGCGGTCATATTTTTTGAATGTAACGGCTGCATCTTCAGTCGTGTCGTTCAAGCCCAGGGTTATACAATTGTAATCCATGATCTCATAGAGATGCCTGGATTCAGGATACAGGATCAGCTTGCGGATAGGCATGTCGTCCACCAGCTTACCGCGTTCGTCAACTACATAAACGACATTAGCATTTTCATTATCCGGCTGATTTTCCTGAAGATACCGGATAGCCTCTTCAATACTCATATTGCTTTTTAGAGTAATGAAGTCTGTATTTACCAGCCGCAGAACCGAGTCCTTGGGATAAGTAAGAAGATTTTCGGCTTCGCGGCGATTCTTTTCATTGAGATACCTGGCAACGGCAGAAAAATCGGGATCCTTCAGCGAAGACAGGAATGATACACGGTCTGTCGATACCAGGTTGTTCAGCAAAATACTTCTTTGCTCCTCGGGGAGGCAGGAAAAGAAATCTTTTTGGTTAAAACGCTCTATAAAGGGAAAAATACGGGCCTTACGGGCCAGGCTGAACGAGGTGAAAGTCGCGAGCGCATTTTCCAGCGGAATTGTATTGAGGATTGAAGCAACATCTGAGGGGTAGATCTGCTCTTCTGTGCTTCTTGAGAAATATTTCTTTATATCACCGCTAAATAGCTGATTAGTGAATTGTGTAATTAGTTTCATGCTAAATGCAATTAACAGGTTGCCTGAACGGGGTTAATTCAACATGTTATCCCATACCGGGAAAAGCAGGAAACTCACTTAATAATACTGGCGGATACGGATAAAGGATTCGTTGATTCTGCTTTTGATGTGGCAGAAAGATGAATGAAATCTCAGGGTTTTTAAAATTAAAAATATCATAGTACTACGTCTCCTCCGGCCGGGGATAACCTTAGTACCCGGCGGAATTATTTTAAAAATGATGAACTACAATGGGGACCGGAATCCATAAATTATACTATTGCTGTTTTAAACTAAAGCTGAAGGAATGCAAAACCGCTGTTTTTTTAACAGTTAAGCGGCATTGCTGCCAGCCTTTAATCTGGCGCAAAGGTAGATATTATATATTAAAGTTACTATAGCACTTCAGGATATTAACATCTTAGATTTTACTACAACAATCGTAGAATCGGTTACAAGGCCGCAGCTACAACCGGCCATCTTTGTATTGTTAATTTTCAAACGCTAAAACTCAAAAGATGGAGACAAAAAAAGTATGGTTTATCACCGGAGCATCAAAGGGGCTGGGCTTAAGCTTTGTCCGGGAATTATTATCGGAAGGGTACATGGTTGCCGCCACGTCGAGAAATAAGCAGGTGCTTGTTGACTCTGTCGGAGATCACGAAAATTTTCTTCCCTTAACCATGGATGTAACTACAGATGAAGACGTAAAACAATCCGTTGGAAAAGTAATTGAAAGGTTCGGACGCATTGATATTATGGTAAACAATGCCGGTTACAGCCAGATCGGTACAGTGGAAGAACTATCGGATGAAGAAGTAAGGAGAAACTTTGATGTCAATGTATTCGGTGCCCTGAATGTGATCCGGCATGTTGCACCTCATTTGCGGCAGCAGCAGTCGGGGCATATCTTTAATATAGCCTCAATCGGAGGCATTGCGGGCGATTTCCCTGCCTTTGGAATTTACTGTTCCACCAAATTTGCCATGGCCGGATTCACGGAGGCACTGGCGGTAGAGATGAAGCCTTTTGGCATCCATACTACGCTGATTTATCCTGCTTACTTCAGGACTAATTTCCTGGAGAAAGACTCTGCCATGCTGCCTGCAAATCCTATTGCAGCCTACGCGAATGCCCGGGAAGTTGAAGCGGCACATGTAAACGACATCAACGGAAATCAGCCCAATGATCCGGAAAAAGCGGCAAAAGTACTGATTGAATTAAGCAAGCAGGAAAACCCTCCCGTTCATTTCTTTATGGGCGTGGGCGCAGAAGAATTTGTCAGGGGAAAGATAAAGGTCGTCGAACAAGCCCTGGATGAGAATAGGGAACTGGCTATTTCTACTGCGATCTCAGAATAATATAACCTGTATTTCAACTCAGTTGAAATATCGCCTTTTATAAAGAAATCAATAAATTAGATTTATGAATACGATATTCCACTTCCGGTCGCTCGGGGACCTCCACACGTACTATAGTCTTCCGCAACCGGAACACCCCTTAATCAGCGTGATAGACTACAGCAAGGTGAGGTACCCCCAAGGCGTTCATGAGCTCAAATGGATGCAGGATTTTTACATAATCGGCCTTAAGCGGAATGTCAACATTAAGTTTAATTACGGGCAGCAGCCTTATGATTTCAATTCAGGTGTTCTTTCCTTTTTTGCACCCCGGCAATTGCTGCAGGTGGAGATCAACCCGGATGTTAAAATAGAGCAATCGGGCTGGCTCCTACTGCTTCATCCGGACTTCCTGTGGAATACTCCTTTGGCAAAAAGCATCGCACATTATGATTTTTTCCATTATAAAGTGAATGAGGCTTTGTTCCTTTCGGAAAAAGAAGAAAGAGTGATCGCTGAAATCCTCGGGAGCATCGAAAAAGAATACCAGTCTAACATGGATAAGTTCAGCCAGTCACTCATTATCAACCAACTGGAATATTTACTGATCTATGCCGACCGGTATTATAACCGGCAGTTCCTTACACGTAAAATCACCAATCACCAGATCCTTGACAAGCTGGAATTACTTCTGAATGAATACTTCGCCAGTGAAGACCTGATTGATAAGGGCTTGCCGACTGTCCAGTTCGTTGCGGGGGAACTGAACATTTCACCTAATTACCTGAGTAATTTGCTGAAGGTACTGACCGGTCAGAGCACACAGCATTTTATCCATGATAAGCTGATCGAAAAAGCGAAAGAAAAGCTCTCTGCCACTACTTTATCAGTATCAGAGATCGCTTATGCCCTGGGATTTGAACATTCGCAGTCTTTCAGCAAGTTGTTTAAGACCAAAACAAACCAGACACCACTTGAATTCCGTGCGGCTTATAATTAATCCCGTGATACCTGGTGAGATTTCGCTTCACCAGATTGCGTAAAAACCCCCGGATTACATTATTTTAGCCACAAAATTTGCGGCTTCATGTTAATACCATGTTCGCAAAGTAATGTAAATGTCTAAAGAGAACTATTCGGCTAAAGGAAGTTTATTACCCTGGGTGACGGCGATCGCTATGTTTATCCAGTCCCTGGATGCAACTATTCTGAATACTTCATTGCCCGTTATTGCGAGGGACATGCATTACTCTCCGACTGAAATGCAATCCGTTATCGTAAGTTATACTCTCACACTGGCTTTGTTTATTCCGCTTTCAGGATGGCTTTCAGACAAATTCGGGTCGAGGAGTATGTTTATGCTGGCCGTGAGCTTATTCGTGTCGGGCTCACTGTTCTGTGCACTTTCGGCAAGCCTGCCGGCTCTGATTTTATCCAGGATCCTGCAGGCTATCGGCGCCTCGATGATGGTACCTATTGCAAGGCTGGCTATTTTATACCAGTATCCGCGCAGCGAGCTGCTGAAAACCATGAACTTCATCACGCTATTTGGATTACTGGGTATTGTAGTAGGTCCAAGCCTTGGAGGCTTCCTGTCGGATAATTTATCCTGGCACTGGATATTCCTGGTAAACATCCCGATTGGCATCATCGGGATACTAATGGCTTACCGGATCATGCCGGACTTCAAGCATGAAGTGGGCAAATTCGACTTTACCGGACTTGTACTCTTTAGCCTGGCCCTGATATTTGTCACCCTGGTGATGGAACTGATCAGCACCGGGCTATTGCAATGGCCAATGATTTCGGGAGGTTTCTTCTTATCGGGGCTGCTGTTCCTGTTATACTACAGGCATTTTAAAAGGACAGAAAAACCTATTATCGACCTCGGCTTACTGAGAATAAGAACACTGAAAATCGGATTGCTGGGTAGTCTGATCACAAGGCTTGGTATAGGTGGACTACCGATGTTAATGCCCCTCATGCTGCAGGCTGGGTTTGGTTATTCTGCTTCCGTCTCGGGCTTGTTATTGTTGCCTTCTGCATTAGCTAACGTGGCTGTTAAAACTCAGGTGGTGCGCATTATCAGGTCCTTCGGGTATAAAACAGTGCTGATCAGCAATACTGTCTTCCTTGGGATCGTGCTAATATTCCTTGGTTTTGTTGGAAAGGAAACACCTCTGCCCTTCTATATTATTCTGATGATCTTTTATGGGATTGCAACCTCTATACAGTTGTCTGCAATGAATACGATCACGATCTCTGATCTGGATGAAAACACTGCCAGCGGCGGTAATACCATGCTGGTTATCATGCAGCAATTGTCTATAAGCTTTGGTGTTTCGGTGGCAGGACTGGTCCTTTCATTTTACCAGTCTGAAGCATTCGGATTACCGCTTACAGGAGCCTTTCATTACACATTCTTCACCTTAGCGGTCATGACCATCTTGTCGAGCCTCACATTTACCAAACTCCGGAAAGGAGATGGTAACGCATAAGCTGCAGCCCTCTGTCAGTGTCCGCGTACAAGTAAACATCTGTCATTCCAATCAAAAGATATAAACAAAGATTACCTCCTTTTTAAAGAAGAACAGCAGCAGATGCGAAAGAAAAAGGAGGAAGAAACCTTTGCGGATTCTTCCTCCAGATCGTGAGGCCGAAGAGCACAGAGTTCTCCGGGTACAGCTTAAAAATTAAAGCCGATATTAATGTTTGAGGTCCTGCTTCTTATTGTTTCTCCCTGGTTTTCCTTTATCAGGTCAGAGAAGCCGCTTTGCCCGTTAAGCTCGATGAAAAATTTAGTCCTTTCTGAAACAGGAATTTTCACTCCAATGCCCAGATCCAGACCAAAGTCTACACTGGAAAATCCTTCCTTTAAATCCATGTCGTTAGCAGTCTCAGAGGCTGATAACAATATACCGGCATAAGGGCCAAAATTTAAATACCAGTTCCGGGTACGTCCAAAATGCCAGTTTGCCATTACGGGGATAGTCAGGTAATCCAGATGAAAATCGGTCGTGTAGGTTGAGTTACCCATTTGCACGAAGCCATTATTCCAGCCCTTCTGGTCATAATTTAACTTTCCTTTGATACTCCACCTGTCAGAAAAGTAATAGTCAGCGGAAACTCCGGCGTTAAACCCGCTCCTGTATTTGCTGTTTGTGTTTTCGCCGGCAGTTACGGTTGCGGCATTATAGCCAGCGTTAATACCAAATTCGACTTTGCCTTTAGTTTGAGAAAATGCAGTTGTACAAAGGCTTAATACAATAAGGAGAACAATGATAAATCTTGGCATAATTGCGTATAATTTTTAAGGTTCCCAAATGTATCACTATTTCGTTATTTGTCAAAATGAAGATCTATGGAATAATAATTTACATTACTTCCACCAGGCTCTTCCCGCTGCTTTGCTTGCTGACCCTGATCTGAACAGGTATCCTCTCTGTCATTTCCTGCACATGTGAGATCACGCCGACCTTCCTTCCCTGGTTATACAGGCGTTCCAGCGCATCCATGGCGATGTTTAAAGTTTGAGGATCAAGTGAGCCGAAACCCTCGTCAATGAAGAGCGATTCTACCTTCATGCGGTTTGACGACAAAGATGCCAGTCCAAGGGCAAGCGCCAGGGAGACCAGAAACGATTCTCCTCCGGAGAGGGAAAAAACAGTTCTTACTTCGTCGCCCATATCCTGGTCTACCACCTGGAGACCAAGGGTCTGGGGAATGCGCTGCAATATATAACGGCTGCTTAACATCTCCAGGTGTACATTGGCGAAGCTGAGCAGGACATCCAAGGTATACTCCTGGGCGATCTGCCTGAATTTCTTTCCATCGGCCGACCCAATGACATCATATAACTTTGCCCACAATTCTACTGTACCGGACTGAGATTCGACTGCATGAAGGATGCCGGTTATCTTTTGTTTATTTTCCTGATCCTGACGGAGGCGGAAACTAATCCCGTTACACTCTTCCTGTTCTCCCCTGATGCGTTCTTTCAGATCTTTTTCTGCCTGTATCAGATCCTCGTAATCACGCAGGGATAAGCGTTGCTGCTCGTGACTGACATATGCTGCTCTCCGCTCCTCTGCTATTGACCCTGAGCGGGTGACGGCATCGTCAATCGCCTTTAAGGCCGAACGTTCAAATTCTATCCATTCGGTTGGCAGGGACAGCAGTTCATCCAGTGTCTTTTGTTCAAGAGGCGGAGTGTTGCGGGAATTATAGCCAGACAGCCATCGGCCAATTTCACCAGAGCACTCTTCTACCTGTTTCTCCAGCGATGTGATATTCTCTATTGCCTGCTCCCTCAATGCCCGCAATCTTGCACTGTCTGTTTCGAGCCTGGCGGTTTTTGTATTTTGTCCGTCAAGGGCCGCCCGGGCCGATTCAATAGCGTTTCCCAGGGAAGCTTCTTTCTCAGAAACTGATAGTCCGGAAAAGATCAGGTTTCTTTGTTTCTTTAGGTCTTCGAATACTGCGTTCAGTTTGCTGACAGCATTCAGGCGAGTTTCTACCTCTTCAGTAAAGTGAACACTATTTTCCAGCAGCCCGGTAATAGAGGTCGACACAAGTGCCTCCCGCCTGGATAATTGCTCTAACTGCTCTGATTTTTGCTTCCATTGAGATGAGAATACGGATATGCGTTCGAGAAAAGCCTGTGGACCAGCCTTCCAATTTTCAAACCAGCTTTTAAACGCAAAGTATGGCGACAACGTCCGTTCAGTATCTTTCAGTTCTGCACTGAGCCTTTCAATACTCTGGTCATTGAGACGCCTCCTTTCTTCAAGGAAACTTTGCTTTATTCCAGCATCTTTTACCTGGTCGCTGAGCAAGCTGAGCTTCTTCTCCTGGCCGGCAGAGTCGCTTTTAAGGCGTTCAAGCCCCAGCCTCTTTTGATTATATGTACTGATCTGAAGCTGCAACCGCTCCTGCAATGCTCTTTTATCATTCAGGCGGTCACGCAGCCATCCTGCCTTTTGACTGTCGGCAATATCAGCGCATTCGCACTGTATTTCAAGAGAGGACCATGCATCCCGCAAGGCTACGAGACTTAGCTCTCCTGCTGCTATTTCTTCCTGCTGAACGGCAACCAGCTTTTCGAGTTGACGACAGGCGGACTGAAGGGCACCGTGACGGCTCAGCATACTGGCAAAGGCAGCTTCGTTCCGCTCATGTTCCGTTTTCTGCTCTTCGAGCAGGTCATGAAGCTTCCGGTCAGATGTCACATAGGGATGTTCAGTACTACCGCAAACCGGGCATTCTTCTCCCGCTGTAAGCTGAGAACGAAGGGCTTCAACATCCTTGCTTACAGCTTGCTGAGCAATCTGAAGCATCCGCAATGAGGCGTCCCTCTGCGCCTGTACGGTACTGAACATCCGATCCAGCTCTCCGAACTGATTTTTATTATCATCCAGCTCGCGGAGGTTCTTCTCCATGCTGGTCTGAAGCTGAGCGTGCGTTGTGATGGTTCTATAGAGATAATTCCATTGGCCGTCCGCGGCGATCAACTCTTCTACAACGGCATCCACCTTCCGCTTTTCATCCTCCAAAACCTCTGCCTGCATGGAAGACAAAGCTTTAAGCTCTTCCTCTATCCTGGCCAGCACTTCCTGTAATTGCCTGTTGCCCTCCGCATACTGCCCCTCAAGTTCTGTTTTGCCAGCTATAGTTACAGCAAATTCCTCCTGTATCTTGTCCTGAGCATTGTTGAGCTCCTGCAGGGCGTCCAACTGCTTTTGTGCGTCTGACAACTTTGATGCTATCACTGCTTCATTTTCGGCAATGGGTTGCCGCGATGAATTTTCGGTTTTCCACTGTTCAAGCTGGGCATGCTCGGTTTTCAACTTTTCCGCTTCTTCCTTCTTTGCCCCCAACTGGCTGTCGTGTTCCTGTTTCTTTTTCTGCGCAGTCTGCAGCTCCTCATTTGCCTTTGACAGTTGGCTGGCTGTCTCCCTGATCTGAACATCCAGCTCTCTTGCCTGCTGGAGCAGAGGGGATGTTTCATCCTTTTGTCTTATCCGAAAAGCCAGGTCTTCCTCTGCAAGTTTTAAAGCCAGAGCCACCCTTTCCTTCTCCTTTTGCAGGACTTCTGATTCTTTTTCCAGGCTTGTCAGGGCAACCTGCCTTGCGGTCTTCTGCTGCTCAGCAATTTTCATACGGTCAAACCAAGTCCGCAATACCTGTACCTGTTCTGCCTGATAAAGCCTTTGCTGCCGAACCTTGGCGTTTTGTTTTTCTCCGAGAGCCTGCTTAAATGCATCGTCTGCCTGATCACATTCCGCTTTTATGGTTGCCAACGCCTGGTACCATCCAATTTCTTTATTTAAAAGCATGAGTTGCTGCTCATCTTCCCTGAGTGCTTTCTCCTGGTCTTCCTTTCTTGTAATGAGCCAATCAAGCTCTTCCTGTGAGAGCGTTTCAATACCTTCTCTTTTCAGATTAAGCTCCCGGAGTTTCTGTAACTCATCCCGGTGACGCTCGTGTACCCGCCTGGAAATGGCCGAGTAAACTTCAGTACCGGTAAGCTTTTCCAGCAGGGATGACTTTTCGTCTTTGTCTGCTTTTAGAAAAGCCGTAAAATCTCCCTGAGGTAATAATACCGACCGCCTGAACTGTTCAAAGTTCAAGCCTACCAGGCGTTCTATCTCAGGCAGGAGATCAGTCTTCCTCCCTCCTATATCCGTATTTTTTGTCAGGTTCTTCAGGCTTACCTCTGCACTTTGCAACGCACCTTCGGCTTTGCTGCGCGCTCTCCTGACACTCCATGATGCCCGGTAGCAGTCTTTATCTATACCTACAAAATCAACTTCTGCAAACCCGTCGGCTGTCCCGTCTCTCAGGATAGCCCGGACATCGCTCTGCCCTATCTTGCTGCCCTCCACATCCCTGACCTCTATTCCTGTTTCTTTAGCCTGTATATACCGGGGTGTCTTATTATACAACGCCAGACAGAGTGCATCCAGGATGGTCGATTTCCCGGCTCCTGTAGGCCCGGTAATGGCAAAGATCCCTGCTGAGCAAAGAGGCTCCTGTGTGAAATCGATCTCTGTGTTTCCTTCCAGAGAGGCGAGGTTTTTGATCCGTATTGCTAATATCTTCATGCTGCTAGTCCTCCTGCGAAGCCTCCTGGCTTACTTCATTGAACAAACGGATTATTTCTTCAGGCACTTCATTACCGTACCTTTGACGGTATATTTTTTTCAATACATCAAGGGGCTGGAGGTCGTGTAATTTATCAGGGGAAGCAACCTGCGTCCCGCCGGCATTCTGCTCCCCCGCAGCAGTTCTTACATCAATCTTTGCCAACCGGACATGCTTTCCGTTTAATGCAGCTTCAATCTTATGTCTTAATCCCGGCTCCGGGCCGTCCTGCAGTACCCTTACCTCCAGGTAAGGCGGCTGAGTATCGCCTGCCTCGGGTAATTGATGCAGCGCAGCGAGCACGGCCTGCAGGGGGCTGTGCACCGATGGTACCCGCTGCAGAGCTACTGACAATGGTACTTCTATGGCGTGCAGGTCACTGATCCCTCCCTCATTCAGATCAAACACCATGACCTGGTGTTTATAGTTTATTTCTGAGAAGGACATCGGCACCGGGCTCCCGCAATACCTGATATGCTCCTTTCCGCCAATACGTTGTGCTTTGTGGATATGCCCGAGTGCTACATACTTTATTGCTTCGTCAAAGGCGTTCGCCGAAATACATTCAACCCCACCCATAATAAGCCTTTCGGACTTATCCATATCGCTGACTTCCGCCTTTTGCGTATGCAGGTGTCCCATGGCAATCAGGGGTTGATCATCTGACTTCAGTTCAAGTGCTAACTGGCAGGCTTCTCTATAAAATTGTGCTACTCCTTCCGCATAAGGATTATCACAGTCAGCTACAGACGGATAATCGCCCATTCTGAGAAACGGCACAGCCAGGCACCATGCACTAACCGTTCCTTCCTGGTTTCGCAGGGGAATTAAAAGCTTCCTGTAATCTATTTTGCCCTCCTGGTCTTTCCCAATCACTCCGACTATGTGGATCGCTGAAGACTCAAGCAAAGGCTTCGGAACCTCAAGCCGCGAGGCAGAATCATGGTTTCCGGCAGTAACGACAATCTGCAGCCCGGGACGCATTTTCAAGGCCTGGTTCAGAAAACTGTAAAACATCTTCACTGCCGCGGCAGACGGATTCGAAAGATCAAACACATCACCACTTACCAGCAGTACATCGATCTCCTGTGCCTGCAAGGTAATACTGAGCCAGTTGAGGAACTGCTGATGTTCATAGCTGCGGTCGTACTCATGAAATAGCTGGCCTATATGCCAGTCGGCTGTATGAAGAATTTTCACCAACAACAAAAGTAAGAACAAGCAAAGGAAAATATCGGCTACCCGCGGATGAAAAATAATTTAAATGTAACCTTTCCTTACTGATGCCGTAAACAACTGTACATTCATAAGAAAAAGATATTCATAGTTAATTGTGGTTTGGTTAAGAGGGAGTACAAGGTGCTCCCTCTTTTTTTATTCCGGACGATACCCGCCATTCTATTTTATCTACCGGCCAGCGAAAGCACTTTATATCTCAGCCAGGTATTCATGTACAAACTTGACGGCCATAGCACCTTCTCCGACGGCAGATGCAATACGGTTCATAGCCCCTGCCCTGACATCGCCCGCAGCGAATACGCCGGGGCAGCAGGTTTCAAGAAGGAAGGGCTCCCGTTCCAGTTTCCAGAACTTACGGTAACCTGGATACTGCACCAGGTCTCTTCCGGTTTCAATGAACCCTTTGTCGCTTTTTATAATGTTAAGGCCTATCCAGTCAGTGTAGGGTTTTGCACCTATAAAAATAAACAGTGAGTCAGCCCGTACCGTTCGCTGTTGTCCGCTCCCGATCTCCATAAGGTCGAGTTCCTGAAGCCTGCGGTCTCCTTTGGCTTCCAATATTTCAGTATTTCCCAGAACACTGATATTTTCAGTTTCATTTATCTGATCAATCAAATACTGCGACATTGTGGAACTCAGGGATTCCTTCCGGATAACGATATGCACGTTGGCCGCAAACTTTGCCAGGTACATCGCCGCCTGCCCGGCAGAGTTACCTCCTCCGATAATATATACCTCTCTTCCCTGGCATGCCTGAGCCTCTGTCATAGCTGCCCCGTAGTAGATACCGGCACCGGTGAACTCTTCAATTCCCCGCTTTTCGAGTTTCCGGTAATCTACCCCTGTAGTAATGATCACACTAAGGGCATTAATCTCTGTTCCGTCAGAAAGCGTTATGATCTTATACTGGTTGTTAAGCCTTATTGCGGTGACCTGTTGCTGTGATACAAGTTCGGTTCCGAAGCGCTGGGCCTGGGTGACTGCACGGCGGGTAAGCTCTGCGCCACTCAGCCCGGTAGGAAAACCGAGATAATTTTCAATGCGGGAGCTTGTACCTGCCTGACCACCGGGTGCACGTTTTTCTATCAGCAGTGTCTTTAAGCCTTCCGAGGCTCCATATACTGCAGCCGCCAGTCCCGCCGGACCGGCACCAATGATGGCCACATCATAAAGCTCGCTGGAAGCTTTTGCCTGTATACCGAGCTTCTCTGTTATCGCAGCCAGACTTGAATGCGGCAGAAATGATCCGTCTTCGAAAAACAGAACCGGTAAAGAGCTCAGATCAATTTTATTCAAAGAGACCAGTTCTTTCGCTTTTTCGTTCGTTTCTATATCCAGCCACTGGTACGGAAAGAGGTTACCAGCAAGGAAATCTTTAAGCTCATGAGACCTCGGCGACCACTGGTATCCGATAATCCGGATCCCGGTGTAGTTAGGAAAATAGGTGTATTGCCACTCCTGCAGCAAGTCGTCAATGACTGGAAAAAGCTTTTCTTCTGGCGGGTCCCAGGGTTTTATAAAATAATAATCCAGTTTCACTTCGTTGATTGCTTTTATAGCGGCCTCTGTATCAGAGTAGGCTGTCAGCAATACGCGTTTTGCATCCGGATAAGAGGCACGGGCCTTTTGCAGGAATTCAACACCCGGCATCTCCGGCATCCGCTGATCTGATATGAAAAGAGCGATCTCCGCGCCTTTGTTTTTAAGCCCGTGAAGGCTATCCAGGGCCTCAGTCGCAGAAGTTGTACCTAAGATCTTATATTCCTGGCGATATCGCGTACGCAAGTCGCGTACCAGTGCCTGTAACACCTGCTGGTCGTCGTCTAACGCAAAAATAACCGGTTGTTTCATTTCAGGACTTCAGTAAATATTTGTAGCTGCATGATATGTTCCGTAATTTAATGAAAACCTAATCAAGAGGAAAGCAAATCTGGAAAACGGTGTTTCCGGGTTCAGAACTAACCTTGATCGAAGCGCCATGATGCATGACTATTTTATGCACGATATCCAGGCCCAGCCCCGTACCCTTTCCCACCTGTTTGGTAGAGAAAAAGGGTTCATAGATATGGGGTAGCACATCTTTCGGGATACCATGACCGTCATCTGCAATCCTCACGATCACCTTGCCGGGTTCAGGCCAGGCATCAATCCTGAGAGTTCCTTTCTCTGACATAGCATCCACGGCATTATCAATAATATTCGTCCACAGCTGGTTAAGTTCTCCCACAAAAGCCGGAACCAAAGGTAAGCCGGTATCATAGTTCCGCTCCACCCGAATGTCCTTTTCCTTGAGTTTATGGTTGAGGATGGTAAGCGTGCTGCCTATACCATCCGGAATACTTGTCTTTTCCTTCCCCTGTCCCTGGTCCATATGTGAATAGGTCTTCACAGCGCTCACCAGTTCCGAAATCCTGCGCGTAGCAGACTGGATATTGCAGATCACCCTTTCTGTCTCCAGGCTGTTTGCGATCCAATCCAGAATTTCAGGTAAATATTTCCCATCAAGTATCACTGATACTTTTTCAAGGCTGTCAACAGTCACATTCCAACCTGCAAATATCCCGGCAAGGGAATAAGTCTCTTCAACATTTTTCTGAACCAGCCAGTCAATCAACTCATCTTCAAGACTGGCCCGCTCCATCAGGGGAAGATTATTATCGCGGCCGTCTTCCATCAAAGAAAAAAGCACCGAATTCAGCTCGTCCACCTGCTCAGGAGTAAGCTGCATGGTCATAACGCGTTTAAATTTATCCGGGACTGCATGATGCATGCGGCGCAGTTCAGAGGCACTTCTCACGATAGCCGCCGCCGGATTATTAAGCTCGTGAGCCAGTCCGGCCGAAAGTTTGCCTAATGCAATTAACTTTTCGTGTTGTTGTTCGGTACGGGTAAATTCACGGACCCTGTCGGTCATCAGCGCCACTAATTTCTGTACCATTTCCGGACTCACCTGCTCCATCTCGCCAAAATGCCGCTTATGCAGCCTTAGGACGCTGGCATGATCCTGCGCTACAGCCCGCCCGCCCGCAACTTTCAGGCGGGAGAAGGGCAGATACCCGGTTATGTCGCCCTGTTTCAGGGACGAAAAAAAGCTATACTGCCCGCTTTGCTCCAGACTTAAATTCAGCTGACCTTCCAGCAGTACATACATGTAGTCAGCCGATTGCCCGGTATCAAACAACAGTTCCCCTGCCTGCAGCGTAATGATTTCGGATGTCTGCAGCAGCCATTGAAGATGTTCAGCAGGAATTTCGCTGAAGACAGGCAGCGACTTTAAATAAGCAGGGTCAAATACAGCCATACCTGATTTGCGTTAATTTATTATACAAGCGGGGAGGATCAAACCTTTCCCCAAATCACATCTGTGAACCAGGACCTGGAGTCGAAAAATTGAACCAGAGATGTAAAACCGGCCGACTCTGCCAAAGCTCCAAGCTCCCCGGGACTATATTTTTGGGACACTTCAGTGAAGATACTTTCATTTTCAGAAAAGTAAAACACTTTCTTTTCTGAACCAATAGTCACTTCCTGATCAGCGAGACTGATCAGGTAACTTTTACAGGAGCCTGTACCCGGATCATAAGTCTGAAAATGCTGAAAGGCAGAGACATCAAAATCTGCATCCAGTTCGCTGTTCATTCTCCGCAGCAGATTCAGGTTGAACTCTCTTGTGAGGCCCTCTTCATCATTATAAGCTTTTAGCATAGTTTCCGGGTGCTTTTTAAGATCCGCCCCCATCAGCAATATATCTCCCGGCATCAGCATCCTATTCAGCTGCCGGCAAAATTCCTGTGATTCACCGGGATACATGTTTCCAATGTTGGAACCCAGGAAGAGTACCACTTTTTTCCTGCCCGACAGCCTGCCAGCCTCTTCGAGCATCGGAAAATATTCCCCGTTCAAACCAGTCACCTGAAGCCCCGGGATTTGCCGGGGCAGGTTCAGCTCCAGTTTCTGTATGACCTGCTTTGATATATCAATGGGATAATAGGTGAACTCTTTGCCATTTTGTACTAAGTAACGAAGGAGATATGACGTTTTTAATGCATCACCGGCACCCAGCTCCACAATATCGTACTGAGCCGAACCGGCATCAAAGGCCTCCATGAGCTGCGGCGTCTGATCTTTAAAAATGCTAAGCTCACACCTTGTCAGATAGTAATCAGGTGAACGCATGATCTTCTCAAAAATCACGTCGCCTGCATCATCATAAAAGTACTTAGACAAAAGATATTTAGGATTAGAACTTAATCCTTTAACTACATCGGAATAAAACTGATTCATAAGTTTAACGTGCCAGCCTGATCCCGGCTAATTGCCACCGTGTATCCGGTGAGAAGAAATTGCGGTAAGTAATACGTGAATGGCCCGGAGGTGTAAAAACTGAGGCCCCCCGCAGCACCATCTGGTTGATCATAAATTTCCCGTTGTATTCACCTAAAGCCCCGGGAGCCTTTATAAAACCCGGGTAAGGCAGATAAGCGCTTCCTGTCCATTCCCAGCAATCACCCCAGCTGAACCTCCGGGCTGCAGCCTCCCATTCGAACTCTGTCGGCAGGCGCATTCCTTTCCATGATGCAAAAGCTGTAGCCTCATACCACGATATATGGATAACAGGTTCGTCCTGACGAAGCTTTTCAAGCCCTCTGAACGTATAATGAAACCATTCTCCATCTATA
>JBQGEO010000657.1:0-2946 GCA_052039655.1 Pararcticibacter sp. | reverse complement strand
CTAAAAAGAAAGGAAGCGGCATCTTATGTCACACTCTGATGTTTTAATTGTCGGGGCCGGTATATCCGGGCTCGCGGCGGCTCGTTCATTAACGAAAGCTTATCATCATGTCCGGATCCTGGAGGCTTCGGATAAGCCCGGAGGACGGATCTCGGATATTCACGATCCGCAGTTCCCCCAGCATGTCATGCTTGGAGCTGAGTTTATTCACGGAAAGTTACCCCTTACAATTGCCTTGCTCAGGGAGGCCGGTATTGCCTACTTCCCGGTCAGCGGGAAAAATATCCGCATGTTCAAAGGGACAGAAGATATTTCAGGAGATAAGGATGTAGACTGGCCTTTAATTATAGAAAGGCTGAAGAGCTTGCGGGACGATATAAGCCTGAGTGATTTCCTGGAACAGTACTTTGGAGATGAGAGATACCGGGAGCTGAGGACTTCCGTTAAGAATTTCGCAAAAGGCTTTGATGCAGCGGATCCCGATAAGGCGAGTGCCATATCGCTTCTGAAGGAATGGGAGATGGAGGAAGATGAGCAATACAGGGTGGAAGGAGGCTATGGAAGGCTGGTAGACTTTATGGTAAACGAATGCTTACTTTATGGATGCGGGATCCATTTCAGCACTGTCGTAAAGACCATCAACTGGCGGGAGGGTTATGTGGAAGTGATATCGGCAGAAGGAGAACGTTTTACAGCGGAGAAAGTGATCATCACCGTGCCTGCCGGTGTTCTCAGAGTGAAAGACGCGGCTTCGTCTATCACGTTTAATCCACCCCTGACGGAGAAAATGAGACTTCTGGATTCTATTGGGGTAGGCTCGGTAGTTAAAATTATCCTGTCATTCAATGATACCTTCTGGGAGTCAAAAACAGGAACTGAAGCCGGGTTTATATTTTCAGATGAGGCGTTCCCTACCTGGTGGACTCAATCTCCGCATTCCTATCCTGTTCTGACGGGATGGATGGGAGGCCCGGAAGCGGAAAGGCAGGCAGAAACCTCAGATGAAGACTTGCTGAGGCTTGCTCTTGAATCGTTAAGCTCCATATTTGCTCTTCCTTTAGACGAACTGCGGGCAAAGCTTCTTGCCTGGAAAGTGTCAAACTGGGGAGCTAACCCCTTTTCGTACGGGGCTTATACCTACCCTACAGTAGAAGTGCCCGAGCCTTACAGGCTGCTTGCCCGGCCAGTTGAGGATACCATATACTTTGCGGGAGAAGCTGTTTACAACGGACAATACGGGGGAACGGTAGAAGCTGCACTGGCCAGTACATCGTATCTCGCGGAAGACTTTCTGCATTTACAGGTATCGGGAAGCTAATTCTGATAATTTTGCGTTTTTTATCTAAGTTTACCGCATGCAATACCTGCGGTTGATATTATTGCCTTTTTCCTGGGTGTATGGTCTGATAATTGTTTTCAGAAATATCGCCTATGACAAAGGGTGGTTTTCATCCCGTCGCTTTCGTATTCCTGTCGTGAGCGTCGGAAACCTTGCCGTGGGCGGCGCAGGTAAAAGTCCGCTGACAGAGTATATTATCAGGCTTTTAAAAGATCATGTAAGAGTTGCCGTGCTGAGCAGGGGATATGGACGAAGTACCAAAGGGTTCAGATATGTGAGTACGCAGGATACTGCTGATCTGAGCGGAGATGAGCCGTTGCAGTTCAGGCGTAAATTCGATCAGATCACCGTGGCTGTTTCCGAAAAGAGAGTTACTGGGATTGAACATCTGCAGGAAAATCATGATGTTGTCATCCTCGACGATGCCTATCAGCACCGGGCAGTGAATCCCGGTTTAAGCCTCCTTCTATTTGATTATACCGCATTAAATAATTTCAGGCTGCTGCTGCCTGCGGGGAATATGCGTGAGCCTTTTGCCGGCAGGAAACGAGCTGATGCATTGGTTGTAACCAAGACTCCCGAAATCCTCCCCCAGGATGAAAGAAGCAGGTTGATCAGCAAGCTCAGGCCCTTTCCGTATCAGAAGGTTTTTTTTTCCTATCTTGACTACGGAAACCTGGTTCCTGTTTATTCAGGGGAGGAAGTGGCCTTAAGTGAGGCTCTGAAGTCGCAATTCACGATTTTTCTGCTGACAGGAATTGCAAATCCCCGGCCACTTGTGCATAAACTTGAAAGCGGAGGAGGGGAAATAAAGCATTACGATTACCCTGATCACCATCCTTTCAGCCCAAAAAATATTAGTAAACTTGCACAGGATTTCAGGCAGGAAAAGATGGCTGCTAAGGTGATCGTTACCACCGAAAAAGATGCGCAGCGGCTTAGGAGCGATTCTCTTGCCGAACTTTTATCGGGATTGCCGGTTTATTACCTGCCTGTTCAGGCAAGGATCCACGAGCCTGATAAAGAGAATTTTGATCATTTAATAGAAAAATATGTTTCAGAACATTTACAGCACGGCTGAATATATAAAAAAACGTATCGGCGACTTTGAACCAGAAGTTGGAATTATTCTTGGAACCGGGCTCGGCGGTTTGGTGAATGATATCGAGGTGCATACCAAGTTGTTGTATGCCAATATTCCCGATTTTCCGGTTTCAACAGTAGAGTTTCATTCAGGAAGATTAATTTTCGGTATGCTGCAGGGCAAAAGAGTTGTCGCCATGCAGGGCAGGCTCCACTATTATGAGGGATACGATATGAAACAGATCACCTTCCCTGTAAGGGTCATGAAGGTTCTTGGGATCAGGCATTTATTTGTGTCAAATGCAAGCGGCTCACTGACTCCCGACTTCGCGAAAGGAGACCTGATGATCATAGAAGACCATATCAATCTTCAGCCGGATAATCCTCTGCGCGGAAGGAACTATGACGAGTTCGGTCCCCGTTTTCCGGATATGAGTTATCCGTATGATATGGCGCTTGTTAAAAAAGCAAAGGAAATAGCTCAGGCGAATAACATCAGGTGCCATCAGGGCGTTTACGTATCT
>JBQGEO010000656.1:0-4202 GCA_052039655.1 Pararcticibacter sp. | reverse complement strand
GCTTTGCCGGTATATAAAAACTTATATACGATGGCAAAATACAACGGCGAAGCTCTAACCACTTATACACCGAGGGGAACCTGGGCGGATTTGCACAGAACCCTGAGCCGGATCGGAACAGTGCATATTGAGAATGTTCATATTCTTGCTAATCTTGAGCCTTTCAGGTACGGGTCGGCCGACTTTATCCAGAAGAGTGTTCAGGCTATGCACGATGTATACGAAGCCAATGGCTTACACTTATATCCGCAGGCTTCTTACTGGGACTGGCCTTATACGGCAGATAACGTGAAGGGACGTCAGCTTCAGATAGACCGTGACTGGATCTGGTATAAAACGTGGGCGCGCTACGCCTGGAATTGCCGCCGGGACAGAAATGAGGAAGTACAGTACTGGGCTGGATTACTGGCCGGTAAATTTGGTACCAATCAGGAAAAGGGAAAAGATATCCTGGAGGCTTACGAGCAAACCGGCGAGATTGCTCCCAAACTGCTGAGACGTTATGGGATTACAGACGGGAACCGTCAAACCCTCACTTTGGGCATGTTCATGACCCAGCTCATCAATCCTTTCCGCTATAATCTTTTCACATTGATGTACGAGTCTGAAGCTCCTGAAGGAGAGATGATCATTGAATATGCCGAGAAGGAATGGAAGAAGCAAAAACATATCGGTGAAACTCCGGTACAGGTTGCTGATGAAGTAACTGAACATGGCAGGAAGGCCCTGGAAGCAATCGACAGAGCTGCATCAGGAGTGGCACAGGATAAAGAAGAGTTTTTAAGGCTTAAAAACGACATTTATTGCTACAATGAGCTTGCAGCATTTTATGCGGAAAAAGTCAGGGCCGCTCTGTCGGTGCTCAGATATAAATATTCTAATGATATTGCTGATCTTGAGAAAGCAGTTCCGTATCTTGAACGCAGTGTTGCCCACTACAGGAAGCTTGCTGACCTGACAAAGGATACTTACCTGTACGCTAACAGTATGCAAACAATGCAAAGGAAAATACCGGTGAGGGGAGTAGATGCTACCTATAAAACCTGGGTAGAGGTTTTACCGAGATTTGAAGAGGAACTTGTTCATTTTAAAAGAAGTATAGACTCGTTAAAGCAAACAGGTAATTCAGGAAAGCAAAAAGAGATCAAACCGTATAAAAATGTCCCGGTAAAGATTTTATCCGGAGCTAAAGATTACTTCACTATCCAGGAAGGCCAGCAGGCATTAGCCGATACTGCCTCCCGCGTTACTGCTTTTGCAAAAGAGCTGGCCGGGTTAAAAGGTGTCAGGATGATAAGTGCGGAGCAAAAGACCAAAGGTACAAGTCTCAGGTTCAGTTCTTCAAAAGCAGTAAAGGTGCTCGTAGGATTCTTTAACAGCAAGACTCCTGGATTTTTGCCTCCTCCTGATCTGGAACATGACGCCAGCGCCAATGATTATGGCCAGTCGGAAATCAAGATTGCCAATGCCCTGGCCCTGCAAGGATTCCCTCCTGTGAATATTCACAGTTACTCTTTTAAACCGGGTACACATACGCTAACTTTAGCAAAAGGCACTGCGGTGATCTTAGGATTTATAGATGAAAATGAGCCGATGAGATTATATGATGCCGGGGTGGGCTTGCCTGATAGTAAGAAAGATATTGACTGGCTGTTTGAATAAAAAGTTTTAAGTAGTAAGTTTTAAGTTATAAGTAGAGAGTTTAAAGTTGACACGGAGAGGCGATATCGGACAGCCAAAAGCTAATTGCTGATAGCTAATAGCCCAAGGCTGTCGCTGCTGACTACCATATTAACAATAATGATGAAGAGTTTTAAGTTATTAGGCGTCGTTTGTCTTATTATATCAGGGCTGAGTGCTTTCGGGCAGAAGAGAAGCCAGATATTGGGAACTGGATTATTAGAGAATTATACCAGGTATTTTAATTCTCTGGACAGTGAGGATGTAAAGAACTATGTTTCCAATGCACATGCTGCCAAGTGGATCGCCGCAAATGCACCTTTGTTTGAATGTCCCGATTCCGCTATTCAGAAGATCTATTACTACAGGTGGTGGACATTCAGAAAGCATCTTAAGGAAACGCCGGCAGGTTTCATTTTTACTGAGTTTATCACTCCGGTAAAGCACGCAGGAAAATATAACGCAATAAGCTGCGCACTCGGACATCATATTTATGAAGGACGCTGGCTGAATGATCAGAAATATCTTGATCAGTATATCCGCTTCTGGGTTTTAAAAGACAAAACCTTTCCGGCACCGCGTTTTCATGCTTTCAGCAGCTGGGTTGACGATGCAATCTACAACAGGTATCTCGTTCATCAGGATAAGAACTTTGTAACGGCTCTTCTTCCCGAACTTGATGCCGACTATCGCAAATGGGAATCTGAAAAGCAGCTGCCGTCGGGCTTATTCTGGCAGTTTGATGTAAAGGACGGAATGGAAGAATCTGTAAGTGGTGGTAGAAAAGTGAAAAACCGCAGACCAACTATCAGTACATACATGTATGCAAATGCACTGGCTCTTTCAAAGATGGCTGCAATGGCGGGTAATGACAGCCTGGTAAAAGTATACAAGAATAAGTCAGCCCAATTAAAGAAACTTGTAACAGATAGCTTATGGAGTGATAGTGCTTCCTTTTTCCTCACCCTGAAGGAAGATGGTAAACTTGCGCCCCGGGAAGCAATAGGTTTTATTCCCTGGTATTTCAATCTTCCTGACGATAAGGCAAAATATGCAAAGGCCTGGAATCAGCTCACTGACACGGCAGGCTTTAACGCCCCCTGGGGATTGACCACTGCGGAACGTCGTGAACCTACCTTCAGAACCAGAGGTTCCGGTCACGGGTGTGAATGGGATGGTGCTATATGGCCCTTTGCTACTACTCAGACGTTAAAGGGGCTGTCAAATCTGCTTCAGAACTATAAAAAGCAGGGAAGCATGACTGCCGATAACTTTTATAACGAACTTCATAAGTATGCCATGTCTCATGTGCTGGACGGCAAAACGTATATCGGCGAATACCAGGATGAAAAAACAGGAGAATGGCTTAAAGGTGATATCCCAAGAAGTCGCTTCTATAATCACTCGGGATTCTGTGACCTGGTCATCAGCGACCTTGTTGGCTTGAAGCCCAGACCCGATAACATTGTAGAGATCTGTCCCCTGGTCCCTGAGAATAAGTGGGACTGGTTCTGCCTTGATAATGTCACTTATCACGGAAAACAATTAACCATCATTTGGGATAAAACCGGTAAGAAGTACGGCAGGGGAAAAGGCCTGAAGGTGTTTGCTGACGGAAAAGAGATCGTCAGCTCAGCAAAGTTGAAGGATGTGAAGGGAAAACTGTAGTCGCTACGAGTTAAAAGTTAAAAGTTTAAAGTTTAAAGTGGAACGGGGCAGGGAAAAGTAAAAAGTGCACGGATGGTATTATAGGGGCGGGTTTGTGATGACATGGAGTATGATATACGATAACTACAAATTGCTGATAGCCGAAAGCTAAAAGCCGATAGCTAATTGCTAAAAGCCGATAGCCAATTGCTGAAAGCTGATCTCCGAAAGCTAAAAAAGATATGAACTACACTCAGATATATAGAAGACAATTTCTGGCTGATAATAGCCAGCAACGACATCATAGTCAACAGCTGCATAAAAGCCAATTGCCAACTGCTAAAGGCCAAAAGCTGATCACTGCTTTGTTTTACCTGGTATTGCTGGTCTCTTCCTTGTCTGCTTCAGCACAGGACTATTATAACGTCCTGAAGTATGGTGCAAAAAACGACAGCAGTAAGCTGGCAACAGACGCCATCAGGAAGGCTATAGACGCAGCTTACAAAGCAGGTGGTGGTACCGTTTATTTTCCGGCAGGTAAGTATTTACCCGGTCCTATTCATCTGAAAAGTAATATTACGATATACATTGAATCTTGTGCTTAACTGCATTTAAGCGATAACTTTGATCATTATTTGCCAATGTTAAAGAGCCGCTATGAAGGGGTGTATGTGACTAGTTTCTCTCCTCTTTTTTATGCATATAAAGCGGAGAATATCACCATTAAAGGAAGAGGTCTTATTGATGGGCATGGAAAGAAATGGTGGGATTTTGTAGAAGGATATAAAGAAGGGCAGCCAAGGTCGAAATGGCAGCATATGTTCGACGACCTGAACAAAGATATTTTGCTTCCGGATGAACCCAAGCAAATGAAG
>JBQGEO010000655.1:0-6971 GCA_052039655.1 Pararcticibacter sp. | reverse complement strand
GGAGCAGCGGCCCGATTAATGCGGTTTATTTTGACTGGAAGCGTGGAAGTTTTCTGGGAGGTTCCAACAACCGCGGTGAAGATTACGGGATAGCCTGGTAAGTCAGCATAATGAAATAAAATTGCGTTCATAGCTAAATATCAGGGTAATATACCGGATAATCCATAATATTGCTCCAGGCATAAAAATTAACTTGCCGAATAAATAAATGAGAAGAACCGGATCCCGCTGGGTCATTATTGCGCTTATATTTCTTTTAGACCTGTATGTATTTACCGCTTTGAATTCCTTGTTCCTGTCAGAGTGGGATGGGGTGAAAACCGCAGTTTATATTGTCTATGCCTTGATGTCTGCAGGCACCATCGTTTCTGTACTTCTTTTTCCTTATCTCCAGTCGGCTGTCAGGTTCACTAAGTTCAGCAACTATCTGTTCGCTGTGGTCATAGGGCTGGTGTTTTCAAAAGTTGTCAGCTCGGCAGTGTTCCTGCTTGACGATATCCGCAGGCTCATTACATGGATCATCTTTTCTTTCCAGGGAGTAGCTCAGAATTCTGTCCCAAGGAGTACTGTCCTGACGATTACAGGGCTTACACTGGGTACCGCACTTTTTCTTTCGCTGGTATACGGATTCGGAAACAAATATGCTTACAGGATCAGGAGGATAAAGCTTTATTTTCCGAAGCTCCCCCTGGGACTTAAAGGAATGCGGTTTGTTCAGATCAGCGATATTCATAGCGGCAGTTTCCAGGATAAAGCAAAAGTAAACAGGGGAATCGATCTGATCCTTAAGGAAAGGCCCGACCTGATCCTGTTCACAGGCGACCTGGTTAACGACAGGGCGGTAGAGATGGAGAATTATATGGATGTTTTCAGCAGGCTAAAGGCGCCCATGGGCGTATACAGTGTGTTAGGGAACCATGACTATGGCGACTATTACTGGGGGATAAATCCGCAGGGAGAAAAGGCAAGGGAAAAAGCTGACAACCTGAACCGCCTGAAAGAAGTGCACAGGGAACTGGGGTGGAGGCTTCTGATGAACGAGCATGTGGAACTGGAACGTAAGGGAGACAGGATGGCTCTTCTGGGAATTGAAAACTGGGGTGCGAAGGCCGGGTTTCCAAAGTACGGCAGGATGGCGGAGGCATACAGGGGATCGGAAAGCTATCCTTTTAAAATATTAATGAGCCACGATCCAAGTCACTGGGAGGCTGAAGTAAGAATAAAATATCCGGATGTAGACCTGACACTTTCAGGCCACACACATGGTATGCAGTTTGGTTTTGAACTGCCCGGTCTTAAATGGAGCCCCGTTCAGTGGGTGTACAAGCAGTGGGCCGGACTGTATGAAGCCGGAAACCAGAAATTGTATGTAAACCGCGGCTTTGGTTTCCTTGGATACCCGGGCAGGGTAGGGATCCTACCCGAGATTACCGTTTTCGAACTGAGCTAAAAAGCAGAACAGAACTTCCTTTTCAACATCTGAGAGTCGATGTCACGATCATCTCATCACGATGACCTGGAACAGCCCAAAAGTCATCTCTTTCTAATTTTTCCAATACCCTATAGAATTACTAGATTTACTAGTATATTTGCACCATAGTTTTTGCTTATCCAGAAAGATGGAGGGAAAGGCCCTGCGAAATCTTGGCAACCTGTAATAACAAGGTGCTAATTCCTGTCCGCCCAGGCGGAGAAGATAAGTGGTTTTAATTGTTTGTCCATTAAAAATCATTCCGGGTAAGTAAGTTTTTAGAAAGAATTATGAAAACTTATCCAGTAAACACAGTGAAAACAGAAACAGTAATTAAATCGGTCAAGCCTACCTGGTCCTATTACCGGGACTATCCCGTTACAGGCAATTCCATGTACGCCTGTTGTAAGTCTCCTGAAGCCTCTCCGCTGATCTGCTGACGCACTGCAGCCGGGATACGACGCATTATCAAAAAACAGAACATTCATTAATCAATCAACATGACATACTTTAACTATTGGAAGTTGAGGCTGGATACCTATGGCCTCAGAAGAACACATCATGCCTTTATCCTTACGTTTGCATTTCTTTTCTATATACCCGGTATCATACGGGCTGCAGGCCCTGTATCCTCAGAACTCCTTAGGGCACCGGTTAAATCACAGGGTATCCGTATTTCCGGGATAGTGACGGATATAAATGGCGAAACCCTCCCCGGAGTTTCCATAAAGGTAAAAGAAACCCAGGTCAGCGCTACGACTGATGCTGCAGGTAAATTCAATATCGTGGTACCTGATCAGAATGCAGTCCTGGTGTTCACCTATATCGGGTTTAATACGCAGGAGCTGAAAGTGGGGCAGAAGACTTCTTTTAATATACGTCTCAGTCCGTCGAATAACAGCCTGACTGAAGTGGTGGTTACTGCACTTAATATCCCGAGGGAGAAAAAAGCGCTCGGTTATGCGGTCCAGGATATTGGGGGACAGGCACTTGCTACCCGGCCAACCAATGCACTTAGTTCTATTTCCGGGAAGATCGCCGGATTACAGGTAATATCATCCGGCGGAAACATGGGTGGATCAACCCGGGTGACATTAAGGGGCGTCACATCTTTGTTTGGCGCTAATCAGCCCTTATATGTGGTGGACGGTACTCCTATTGATAATTCCGATCTGAATACATCGTCTACACAGAACGGAAGTGCAGGAAAGGATATCGGGAACATGATCCAGGATCTCAATCCTGACGATATTGAGAATATCTCAGTATTGAAAGGACCTTCTGCCGCCGCACTGTATGGTTCAAGGTCGGCAAACGGGGTTATACTGATCACCACAAAAAAAGGAAAAAGCGGCGACCGTACAGATCTTTCTTTTACAACAGGACTGGAACTGGAAAAGATAGTTCGCCTTCCAAAACGTCAGAAACTATATGGAGGAGGATATTCTAACGAATTTCAGAAAGCGAATATAAACGGCACAGAATATAACATTGTAGATTATGCAGCCGACGAAAGCTGGGGCCCGCGCCTGGACGGCACCCCTGTCCTGCACTGGTATAATCTCGACCCTGAATATCCGGCAGATTATCTCAATCCTCAACCCTGGGTTTACCCTAAAAACGATGTAACTTCTTTTTTCGAAACAGGAGTTTCCAACACGAATAATCTGTCTATCAGCGGAGGTAGTGAAAAGACAACATACAGACTTTCTTATACGAACAAGAATGTCAGCGGCACGGTTCCGAATTCGAGTCTCAGCAGGAACACGATCAGCGCTTCCGGTTCTTCCAGGTTTGGAAAACTGAACGCTTTCTCAAGTATTAATTATGTCAAAAATAAATCTACAGGCCGTCCCTGGACTGGCGCCTCTAACCGTAACATCATGCTGGAAGCGTTTCAATGGGGGCAGGTACAAGTAGATTACGACAGACTGAAAGAATATAAACGTCCCGATGGAACTCCACGTGCATGGAACCGGACCGGCTATCAGAATACTCCGGCAGCTGAAGCTACCCGTTTTATAGACAATCCTTACTGGTCTGCTTACGAAAGTTATCTGAAGGAAAACCGCGACCGGGTGTTCGGAAATATCGGCCTTGAGCTGGATGCAACTGACTGGCTGAAACTGAGAGGTAAATTAAATGCAGACATTTACCATTATGATTTTCAGGATAGAATCGCTGTATACTCCAGGTCGCAGTCGAATTACGAAGAATATTTTAATAATTTCAGCGAACTGAACTATGAATTTCTTGCACTGGCAAAAAAGAACGTTAATGATTTCTCCATTAATGCAATTGCCGGTGGAAATATTATGAACAAGCGGGGCAGGATCAGCGATGTGATCACGCAGGGGGGACTTATCGTTCCCAATTATTATAATCTGAGGAATGCCCCTTCTGTAGCAACAAATTCAAGCGAATTTCACAGAAAGATGTACTCCTTATTTGGCAGTGTTTCTGTAGGCTGGAGGAATATGCTCTATCTGGAAAGTACAATCAGAAACGACTGGTCATCAACCCTTCCCGAGTCGGACTTTTCATTCATTTACCCCTCTGTCACCGGAAGCTTTGTCTTTAGTGAGCTAAGTGCACTGAAGCAATGGACATGGCTCGATTTTGCAAAATTGAGGCTGGGATGGGCAGGCTCGGGAAATGATCCGGAACCTTACCGGCTTGCCAAGGTCTATGAACCGGGACAGGCATTTAATGGAAGTCCTGTGTATTCTTTGTCAGCCGCGATGAATAACCCTGGGCTCAGCCCCGAAGCAACCAGATCTTTGGAAGCTGGTTTAAATGTACAGGCTTTACAAAGAAGGCTTTCGCTCGACGTAACGGTGTATAATAATGAAAGCCGGGATCAGACTATCCCAGTGCCTTTGTCGGCGGCTTTTGGATATGACTACAAATATCTCAATGCTGGTTTGATCACGAATAAGGGGATCGAAGTTACATTGGGGGCAAGTCCGGTAAGAAATAATAATTTTGAATGGAACAGTACCCTCAACTGGTCGAAAAACCGGAATAAGGTAGAAGATCTGTATGAGGATGTCAGCACCCTGGAACTCAGCAATACCCTTGTAACACTTGTAGCAAAGGAAGGCAGGCCTTATGGCCAGATCATGGGATACGATTTTGTCTATGCGCCCGATGGACAGCGTGTGGTACAGGCTGATGGTACTTATGCAAGAACCGAGCAGCTCGTTCCTCTCGGAAGCGTCCTGCCCGATTACCTCTTTGGGTTCCAGAACTCATTCAGGTACAAGAACTTCAATCTCGGTTTCCTGGTAGACGGCCGGGTAGGCGGTAAATTTTTCTCGCAGACATATAAGGTGGGAATGTATTCCGGGGTGCTCGAACGTACTGCCGCCAATAACGTCCGCGAAGACGGCATCATTGTCGACGGGGTAAAAGGAAATGTTCAGTTCAATGCCGACGGAACTTACACCGTAAGCAATGTCAGCCCGAACGACACACGGATCACTGCTCTTAACTGGGCAAGGAACGAATATAATGGCCCCACCACCTTTAGCGTGTTTGATGCTACTTTCGTTAAATTAAGAGAAGTGACTTTCGGATATAATTTCAATCTGAAGAACGCTCCTGTCCGCCAGGTTAACGTTAGTCTCTACGGACGCAACCTCTGGAATATTTACACAAAAAGCAAGTATATAGATCCTGAAATAACCAATAGCGGAGGAAATGTCCAGGGAATAGAGGGAGGGAACCTGCCCGTTCCGGCAACTTTCGGATTAAACTTAAACTTCAAATTTTAAAAGCTCAGAGTGATGAAAAACAATCTTTCCACTATATACAAAACAGCGGCAGCGGCGCTTCTACTCGTTACCGGGTTATCGTCCTGCAAAGACTTAACAGATATTAATACCGACCCCAACAAGGCGGCCAGCGTACCTACGCCAACGATCCTGCTTTCAGCAGAAAAACAGCTCGTGGATAACCTGCGCGGAGAAACTTTCTCCCTCAAAGGAGCTATGCTTTTTTCCCAGTACTTTAGTCAGAACATTTACACTGACCAGTCGAGGTACAGTATTTCGGCCAATGATTTGAACACCTTCTGGGCGAATTCTTATAAGGCCCTGAATAACCTGGAAGAGATTATTCAGCTGAATACAAATGAACAGACAAAGAATGTAGCCGCTGCTGGTACAGCAGGAACAAATGCCAATCAAATTGCCATCAGCCGGATCCTGAAGTCGTACATCTTTCAGACCTTGACAGATGCTTTCGGCTCAGTTCCTTACCAGTCGTACGGAAATCCGGATCCTTCTTTCGAGGCATTGCAGCAGACACAGGAAAATTACACACCTGCTTATGCCAGCCAGGAAAAGATCTATACTGATATTCTGAATGAGCTGAAAGCTGCAGGTGATACCCTGCTGAAATCACCTTCAGCCACCACTTTCGGAGCTTCTGACATTATTTATAAAGGAAGCAATGCAAAATGGGCTAAATTCGCTAATTCACTGCGTCTGAGAGTCGCCACACGGATCAAGACCAAACTGCCGCAGCTTTCTGAGCAACATTTTGCGGATGCCCTTCAGAAAGGTGTATTTGCAGGCAACGAAGATAATGCCGTATTTAAATATTCGGCAGCAGCTCCAAACGAGGCTCCTCTTTACCGGGCAACGGTTACGGCAAACCGCAAGGACTATGCAGTCTCCCACGTTCTGATCAATGTCCTGAAAGGAGAGGCCGGACCTTTCCACTTCGCGGATCCGCGCCTGAGCATTTATGCGCTTCCAAACGCCCGGAACGAGTACATCGGTCAGCCGTACGGCCTGCCGCTTTCAGTTGCCGGAGTAAACGGCCCCACCGACATTAGCCTTCCCGGTGCAGTTGTAAATGCAGCAGATTATGGCGAAGTTCTGATGGAATATGCAGAGGTTGCCTTTCTCCGCTCAGAGCATGATAACTGGGATGATGCTTCTTACAGGAGCGGCGTACAGCGTTCACTGGAGAAATGGGGCGTAAGTGCCGACAAGGTTTCAGAATACTTGTCTAAACTACCGGCTGCAAATAAAGAGAATGTTTTAACGCAAAAATATCTTGCTTTGTATATGCAGGGACAGGAAGCCTGGAGTGAGATCAGGAGGACTGGTTATCCCTTGTTCCTGGTGAAGCCGGGCGACCTGGTATGGCGGCGTACGACTGATACCGGTGTCCAGGAGTATCGTTTTGAACCGTTGTTCGGAAACGGTATTCCGAAGAGATTATACTATCCTCTCAGGGAGCAGAGCGTAAACAGGGAAAATTATCAGCAGGCGCTTGCCGGACAAGGGCAAGACAATCTTGAAACAGCCTTGTGGTGGAATAAATAAGATCAGGAATAATGATGAAGTTAAAATATCTTCTGGTGGTGGCTTGCCTGTGTCAGGCCGCCGCCGCTTTCGCTCAGGATTTTCAAAAGGAAGCAGCCCGCTACCGCAAGGAGTACCTGGAAGGTTTCCTGAAGGATCAGCATTCTCCCCTGAAGAAAGAA
>JBQGEO010000654.1:0-2405 GCA_052039655.1 Pararcticibacter sp. | reverse complement strand
GCAAATGTCAGATCGGTGGATGGAAAAGTGGTGAGAGGCAATTGTGCGTTTGACCTCGACGAAGAGTGGAACTTTGAATTACTGGAAGGTGTCAGCAACAAAATAAATTACCAGATTCCTTTCCTGAATATTGCAGCCATGGTCCGCCTTAACGACAATCAGTCACGGGTGCAGCTCAGAAATGGAAAGAGCCTGGTTCTTGCAGACCATCATGATGTTTCGTCGCAAAACTGGGGACTGATCATCTGGCTGGCTAATTCAAAGTATCAGTATATTCCCTGGGGAGATGTTGCCGGCATTAGTTTCAGATGAAAATGAGAGGGAGTGAGAATAAAACCAGGCGGAAAAACGAAAGAAAAGGTCTTCTTTTATTAGGCATTGTCATTCTGATACTTTCAGTTACCAGCATTTTTTATTTGATGAGAAGCGGACTGGAGCTTTATTATCTTGTTGCTTTATTGTGGATCGTAACCGTCGTCTTCCTCTTATGGATCGGAAATAAATACATATTCAACTATCTCGACGCCCGGTTTCCCTTGTTACAGAACATATCGAAACGTTTTTTCCTTCAGATACTGATCAGTTGTTTCTATTCTCTTCTCTGTATCAACGGTACGTATTACCTGTTTAAGGTTCAGACCTCTCTGACGGCTCCCGATCCGGCCCAGTTTTTTGTACTGAATGTTTATGGCCTGCTTTTCATCATCCCGGTCCTGGCTGTTAATTTCAGCATTTATTTTGTCAGTCAATGGAAGAAGGCACATCTGCAATCCGATCAGTTGCGTGAGGAGAATCTTCGTACGCAACTCAATTCGTTGAGAATGCAGCTTGATCCTCATTTTCTCTTCAATAATCTCAATGTCCTGTCGTCTCTCATTGAAAAAGCCCCCCGTACTGCCCAGGATTTTCTCGACAAGTTTGCAGATGTTTACCGTTATGTCCTGGAGTATAAAAAAGAAGAACTGGTTGCTTTAAGTACCGAACTGGAATTTATTGAAGCGTACGTTTATTTACTTGAAAAGCGCTTTGGGGATCAGCTGCAAATAGAAATGCCTGGTTCTTCAACCATTTCGGATTCTTTGTATATTCCGCCATTATCACTGCAAATGCTGATAGAAAATGCATTAAAACATAATAAGATCTCAGGGGAAGGGCCGTTTGTGATCCAGGTCCTTATAGAAAACGAACGCTGGCTTACGGTTAAAAATACATACCGGCCCAAAGAAGCCGTTCCCGGAAGGGCAGGAGGGACCGGGCTTGATAATATCCGTCGCAGATACGAGTACCTCTCTTCAGAAAATTTAATTATCCGGCAGGAGGAATCATTTTTTATCGTTAGTTTGCCTTTACTTGAAATTGTTGAATAGATATCGTTTGTTAGATGCAAGTTCTGATTGTTGAAGACGAAGCCCCCGCTGTAGAGAGATTGGAAAATCTTTTGCTTGAGTATGATAAAGATATAGAAGTACTGGATGCTCTCAATTCAGTAGATTCAACGGTTGAATGGCTTCAGTCGCACAAGGCGCCCGATCTGATCTTTCTGGATATACATCTCGCTGACGGACTTTCTTTTGAAATCTTCAAGAAGACGGAAGTGAAATGTCCGGTGATATTTTGCACTGCTTATGATCAGTACGCACTTCAGGCATTTGAAGTCAATAGTATAGGGTATTTGCTGAAACCTGTACAATATCAGCGGCTTGAAAACAGCCTCAATAAATTAAAGAATCTGGACCGTTCCCGGCTGCCGGGCTTCGACAGCGATATGATGAGCGGCCTGATGAATCTCATCGGACAAAAGGATGCCAATTACAAATCGCGTTTTATGGTGAAGATAGGCAATCGTATAAAAGCGGTAAAGACCAGCGATATCGCTTATTTTCATTCCCGCGATAAACTAACTTTCCTGGTAACCAGGGACGATCACAGCTTTCCAGTTGATTACTCTCTTGACGATCTTATCCAGCTTCTTAATCCCGCATCCTTCTTTCACGTCAACAGGAGCCTGATCATACATATTGACGCAGCGAAAGAGATTCACCCTCACTTCAAAGGCAGGTTAAAGCTTGTGCTTCAACCCCCGCTTGATGAAGAAGTCATTGTCAGCAGTCAGAGGACACCGCTTTTTAAAGTCTGGCTGGATCAATAGCAGTCTTGTTCATCCTTTTATTTTCCTGTTCCGTCGGGCAAATATCCGGATGCGTCTCCAATCTGTTCCTGTTTTCAGGATTAAAGCATTCCTTTATACTATATAAACCCGTTTTTATATACAGTTAAATGAAAAGGATTCACATTAAATCATCACTAGCAAGACTTTTATTTGCATTACCGCTTGCCGGTCTCAGCTCATTCTCCGCCCACGCCCAGTATCCGGACATTCCGGCCGAAGTGAAGGCACAGACCGA
>JBQGEO010000653.1:0-4613 GCA_052039655.1 Pararcticibacter sp. | reverse complement strand
CTGTTATCTTTATTCCGTGCAACCTTGCTCCCATCCGCATTCTTAAAAAGCATCACCAGCTTCAGGATCTTTTCGCCGGCAGGAACATTAAAAAAGCTCGCCGGGCTGAGGGTAATTTTATACAGGTTATCCCCCACGGGGGTCATTTCCGAAGCGGGGTCTGCACTGTTAAAAGATGGGCTCTTCACATATTTCCAGTCACCGGGTCCTGTGCTCTTATCCGTTATAACTCCCGCATAGAGGTACACTTTAGCGGAGGTCCCCTTCAATTCCCCATTTCCTTTCGAAGCGTCAAAAGTGATCGTCACGGCATCCTTGCCATTCGGAAAATAAGGAGCCCAGGTAAGAAGTCCGGATTCTGCTTCCTCCACGCCAGTATCCGGATCGCCTGTATCAACGGCATCTTTCTTCCGGCAGGAAGTCACTAAAAACAAAGGGAGCAGAAAGAAAATAAATATCTTTTTCATAGCGATTGGAATAAAATGAGCAAAGCGCAGCCAATGCCTGCAAGCAAGCTCATGGGTTAGTTGAATCAGAAAATTACAGACCTTGTTTATTGCCGCTGCAAGAAATTCAGCCCTCTTACTTTATATGATCTTTTACATTCAGTACGGAGATGGCACCCAGGATCATGAGAACACCGGCAATCACAATCGCATAGATCGCCTGACCTGCGAACAGATGCTTGACGATCATTCCACCGAAAAATCCGTTGACGATTTGAGGAAACGTAATAAAGAAATTAAAGATCCCCATATACACGCCCATTTTCCTCGCGGGAATAGAGCCGGATAAAATCGCATACGGCATAGCCAGGATACTTCCCCAGGCCAGCCCAATCCCAATCATCGAAAAGATGAGCAATTGAGGATTGCTGATGAAATAAATGGAAAGCAAGCCAATTCCACCTGCTACTAAAGAAAACGCATGGGCCATTTTACGGCTGGTAAGCCTTGCGATAGACGGGAGCATCAAAGCGTACAAGGCCGATACTCCATTGTAAATACCAAACAGGATCCCCACCCCGTTTCCGGCATCCGCGAAGCGAACCGACGAGGTATCACCGGGAGCAACATGATAGATATGCTGTGCAATAGCAGGCGTAGAAAACACCCACATCGAAAACAGTGCAAACCAGGAAAAGAACTGCACCAGTCCAAGTTGCTTCATGGTAAGAGGCATCTTCGAGAAATCCGTAAAGATCGAAAGGAGGCCTTTCGCTTCTTCTTCCGGCTGCTCATCATCTGCATGAAACTTCGCCCGTTCTTCCGGGGAATATTCTTTGGTGGTGACCACTGTCCACAGCAGGGCGGATGCAAGCACTACTGCTCCCGCATAAAATGAATAGATAACATTATCCGGAACATGTCCGGGCGCCGCCGTTTTGGATACGCCGAAGTATTCGGAAAAGATGTAAGGCAACCAGGAACCCAGTACAGCACCGGCACCGATCAGGAAAGTCTGAACAGAAAAGCCAGCGCTTCTCTGGCTTTCAGGAAGATTATCCGCCACAAGGGCCCGGAAAGGTTCCATGGCCACATTAAACGACGCATCCATGATCATCAGCAGCCCTGCGCCCACCATGATCGGGGGAAGCAAACTGGCGAGCACAGCAGAATTCGGCATAAAAATGAGAGCCAGCGCTGCCAGCAATGCGCCGGTAAGAAAATACGGGCGTCGTCGTCCAAGGCGGGTCCAGGTGCGGTCACTGTAATGCCCGATGATCGGCTGCACGATCATTCCCGTAATAGGAGCGGCAAGCCAGAAGAGAGATAAATGCTCTACGTCGGCACCAAATGTCTGCAGGATGCGGGAAGCATTGCCATTTTGAAGTGCAAAACCAAACTGGATTCCGAAAAAGCCAAAGCTCATATTCCATATCTGCCAGAATGAAAGCCTGGGTTTTTCAATTGTACTGTTCATATAATCGGTGTTTACTGGTTATCGTATTAAAATTTGTAAATCGCAGCTCCGCTGGCGGAGACATCCACCGGAATACCTGTCTTGGCATCTTCCACAGAGAAGGCTCTGCCGGATAATATCTCTTTTACCCCGAGAGGGCTGTCTCCGGTACGCTTTATGCCGGAAAGAATCGTATCCGGAAGGACGATGCGGGTTTTCAATGCTTCCATCCTGTCGAAATTCGCCACGACCAGCACCCTTTCCTTTGCAGTGTAACGAAGATAAACATACATTCTCTTGTTCAGGTCCTTTCCTCCTGAAAGTTCAAGAAACTTACCTTTCGCAACGGCTTCATCTGCGGCACAAAAAGTAAGAAGGCTTGAATAAAATGCTCTCAGCTTTCGCTGATCTGCCGACAGCCGTCCACCATCGAACGCTCCTCCGTTTACCCATTTCTGGTGTTCGGGCACTCCCCAGTAGTCAAAGATCGTCGTCCGGTTATCCTCTCCTCCAAAACCTTCTTTTCCCCTACCCGGCTCGCCCGACTCCTGTCCGAAGTACACCATAACCGGCCCCCCGGATAAAGTAGCCGAAACGACCATGCCGGGCACGGCATACCAGGGGTTGCCTGCGAAGCCGGCAGAAGCGATCCTTTCCTCATCATGATTCTCGAGAAAACGCAGCATGCGGGAAGGGAAGGCCCTGCTCTCTACCTGAGAGACATAGCTGATATCTTTCACATCCGCCTTCGCCTCATTCCTGATCAGCCTTTTTAAGCCATCGTAAAGGCCGACTTTGTCGTAGAGGTAATCAAATTTTCCTTTCGTGAGATAGGTCTTATATTCCTTCGGATTATAAGCCTCTGCAATAAAGACCAGTTCCGGATTTTGCTTCTTTACCTGCGGGATCACCCAGTTCCAGAACTCTACCGGAACCATCTCCGCCACATCGCACCTGAAACCATCCACATTTTTCGATGCCCAGAACACCAGGATATCCTTCATCTTATTCCATACGGGAGGAACCGGGCTAAAATGCTTTTTCTCTCCGTTCTGGTAATCTATACCGTAGTTCAGTTTAATAGTCTCCGACCAGTCACCCAAACCCGGCTGTTCAGAGAACACATTGTTGCCGGTTGCCCTGGCAGGATTTTCATCGAACTTGCCATCCTTCAGCGGACTTTTAAAATCATCTCCTCCTGCATTAGTACCTTTAGGCACGACAAAGGGTTTTCCGGGGATGTAGTAAAAGTCGTTTGCCGGATCAAAAGCTTTCGACTGATCGTCATCTGCTCCAAAATCATGAACACCGGCAGGTTTAGCATCCGAGTGATAAGTACGGGCAACATGATTGGGAACAAAGTCTATGATCACCTTCAGCCCCTTTTCATGGGTCCGTTTCACCAATGATTCGAATTCCCCCATCCGGTTCTTTACATCAACTGCCAGGTCAGGATCAACATCGTAGTAATCCTTGATGGCGTAAGGAGAGCCCGCCCGGCCTTTCACAATATCCGGATCATCCGGGCGGATACCTGAGGAAGAATAATCGGTCATGGTAGCATGCTCAATCACACCGGTATACCAGACATGCGAAATCCCCATCTTTTTCAGTTCGTCCAGAGCTTTATCCGATATGTCGTTGAACTTACCCACGCCATTCTCTTCCTTCGAACCATAGTATTTGTTCGTTTCGTTCTGGTTGCCGAACAATCGTACCATCATCTGGTAGATGACGATCTTGCCGCTATGTCCCGGAGCTGATGATTTCATATTCTTTCCTCCTGAGCCTGATCCTCCGCAGGCACTCAAAAATAGTGCAATGACGGCCAAAACGAGCGGATATTTTTTTGCTACCATATCTATACTTGCTGGTTTACACCTGGTATTTTCCGTATTCAGCAAACACCTCTTTCCCACCTGGTATTTCAAAGGCATTTCCAAAAACGTATACTGTAACGTTTTTTTCAGACTGGTTACTTAAAACAACCGAGTCTCTGTTGATCTTCACATTCAGGATACTTTCCCTGAACAGGATGTTAAAGGAGAATGACTTCCATTGTACCGGCAGGAAGGGTCTGAAATGAAGAACATCATTCTTTACCCTCATCCCGGCGAAACCCTCCACTACGCTCATCCAGGTACCAGCCATGGATGTAATATGCAGCCCGTCTTCCGTATCATTGTTATAATCATCCAGGTCAAGCCTTGAGGTGCGAAGGTAAAAGTCATACGCACGCTTCTCGTCGCCAAGCTTTGCCGCCAGTATTGAATGCACGCAGGGTGAGAGTGAGCTTTCGTGAACGGTACGAGGTTCATAGAAGTAAAAATTCCTCCGGATAGTTGCCTCGTCGTACCGGTCTTCAAAGAAATAAAGCCCCTGTAATACGTCGGCCTGCTTGATAAATACCGAACGCAGTATCCTGTCCCAGCTCCACTTCTGGTTTAATGGCCTGTCTGCCGGATCGAGATCTTTCACCAGTACCTGCTCCTTATCCAGGAAGCCGTCCTGCTGCAGAAAGACGCCATACTCTGCACTTTCCGGAAAATACATGTTCGCAGTAATATGCCTCCAGGCCGGTATTTCTTCTGACTCATCGAAAGCCATTTTCGAAACAAGTTCCTCATACCGTTCGGGATCTGCCCGCTTCACATATTCCAGTGCTTCTACCGCATAATCCATACACCAGCTGGCGATAGTGTTGGTGTACC
>JBQGEO010000652.1:0-8156 GCA_052039655.1 Pararcticibacter sp. | reverse complement strand
CCAGATAGAATAAGCTTTCAAAGCCTGAGGGAATCAAGTTCTTCCGCATACACGGCAATTCTTCCTTTCGAAGCATTGTCGAGTACAGGGTTATTATTCAGATTTATCTCTTCAGCTCTGAATTTAGCAGCCAAGTCTTTAGCTCCTACCTGAGCTGTCCGGCCTGCAATCCGGTGTAACAGTAAGGATACCTCTTCTATTTCATCCTTTTTTATCGCTTCTTTCAACTGAAGGATATCCTGATTTGTGTCCTGTTCAAAACGCTGAATGATTTTAGCTATCAGATCCTGGTCTCCAAAAGCCATTTTCTCTATCACGCTCCGGTCGGCTTTCGTATTCTTAACTTCATCGTTTTCTGCCTGAATCTTATTACTTCCGGGGCTCAAAAGACCAATCAGTTCAAATTCACGAAAAGGCTTCATCAGCAGTCCATCAAATCCGTATTCCAGGATCTTCGCCCGCTCCTCAGGCAGAGCCTGAGCAGTAAGGGCATAGATCTTCACATGGCTTTTTAGCTTTTTCCTCAAAAGTCCGCACAGTTCTGAACCGTTCATCTGAGGCATTCTCATATCCATTAAAACCACTTGCAGATCTTCCGGGGGCTCCTCGTTCAGAATATCTTCCGGCAATCGAAAACAGTTGTGCCTGATATGATGCTTATCAAACAAAGAACAACACAATTGCAGGATAAATTCATCATCATCTACAATCCACACAAGTCCCTCGAACTGATCATGCCCGGGCTTCATCCCTTCAGCCTTCTTGCTAGCCTCCTTCACAGCCACATACTTTAGTTTCACAGTAAAACACGACCCCTTACCCGCTTCACTGCTTGCTTCCACAGTACCGCCCTGGCCTTCAGTCAAAGCTCTTACAATGCTCAGCCCTAGTCCCGTACCATTAGCATTAACAGACACCGGTTCCTCGCCCTGCTCAAATTCATTAAAGATCTTTTTTAAGTCCTCATCTTTTATCCCCCTGCCGGTATCCCGTACTTCAAAAGTAAAAAACTGCTTCCTTTTGACGCCGCGGTTATGTACAGTTAAAGATACTTCCCCCTCGCGGGTAAACTTTATCGCGTTTCCCAGCAGGTTAAATAAAATCTGCTTCAGCCTGAACGGATCCCCTATAATGAAATCGACATCCGTAATCTCTTTTATTAAAGCTAAACGCAGTAACTTTCTTTCTGCCTGGGGGCGCATCACCATCATCACTTCATCAAGCAACCTTGAGATACTGAATGTGCTTCTTGTAAATTTAAACTTACCTGAAGTGATCCTGCTATAGTCCAGAACTTCATTCACAATGTGAAGCAGATGCACCGACGAATGATAAATGGCATCCAGATCCTTCCTGTCTGGTTTTTCCTGCCCTCTCACCTGCTCCGCATAGCCGATAATGGATTGAAGCGGGGTGCGGATTTCATGACTCATGCTCGACAGGAATCGTTGTTTGGCAGTACTGTGATATTCTGCTTCATCCCTGGCAGTTTCAAGTTCTTCACGATATACGTTGCTTCTGCTGATATCCGTAAGAATAAGGTAAGCAAAAAAAGCAGTGACCAATATAAAACCGATCATAATCAGCTCAATGCTTCTGGCACTTCTGTTCACTACGTCTGTAGCTCTTCCGTTGTTAAGATCAACCTGCCGTATAGCCTCCTTTTCCACCTCCTGGAGAACGATTAACATTTGGTTGATTAAAATATTTCCCGCATTTGAAAGCTCTATCTCCCGGTTTATAAATATGGAACTCCGTTGCCTCTGCTTCTTTTCAATAGTTTTCACAGCCTTCTCCATTGCCTGGATCACGCTGTCAGAACTGGCATGTGCAACCGTATCAACCGTTATGTTAACCTCTTCTTTTACAACCTGCTGCTCCTTGTCGTTCTTCTTTCTCCCGAAGAGCTTGTTAAAAAATCCCCGGTCCTTGTCCTTTTTATTTTCACCTTCAGGTACAACAGTAGTAGTAGAGAACTTCTGCTCTGTTGTTACAACTGTGCTGTCTATCTCCGTAGAACTTTTACCAATAAGGTCGTTAAGAGAACTAAGCTGGGTAGTAAAATCTTTTCCATTTACCAGTCCTTCCCTCACCTTAAGATAACTGATAAACAAGCGGTCCCGCTCAGCAAGAAGTCCTCTGATTTCTTCAATACGCTGAATCTGGGAAGAATCTGAATGATAGAGTTTTTTAAGGGAGTCCAGGCTGGCCCTCAGTGAATCCGATTCTCTAAGAAAAGCCCTGGAAGAGACAGACTTATTCGTGAAAGCTTGCGAACGCTGCACCTGGTCCAATCTGGTGATATCACGAAAAAGATTATTCACAAGAGTAAGTTTCTTGTCAGGCGCTGAAATACTCTGAACAGTTGAAAGCATTTCATTAAACGCTACCTTACTCACTGCCCATGCCAGAATTAACGCAACGAGACCAACACCAAAGGCGATAATAACCTTTCTCTTGATCGTATTGGTGTAAGTACTACTTTCAGGATTTGCCATTTTTTTCCTTTTCCCGGTATATCCCTAAACTAAAAACTCCGGCTGAATGTTTGAGACGACGATTGCTTACCCCTTACTCGTCGAAACCACCTTCCACGGAAATCTTGAAGCATGATCAAGGATTAAATTCCTGATGTAGTCATTTGACGGACAAGGATTCAGAAGTACTCTAATAGCATTTAAATCTGTAACATCATGAGCATAAGAAACATAACCCATTCCGTAAAGATTCCCCCGCTCCATCAGAATAACCCCCTTTTCATCATTATTCCGCCCTTTATCAACCAGTAAAAACGAGGGTGAAGATACCCTTAAATAAGAAATCGCCTCTGCAACTCTCGCATTGTAATCTTCATATAACTCATTTCCTTCGCAAACTCCCCGGCAATAATGGTTCGATATGCCGGTACACGGATCATTGTTCACCTGAATGAAACATAGCTTAGGGCACAACTCAAACTTTCTGATCAGAGCCATCAGGATATTTCTTCCCTCGCTAAGGCTATTGAACGAAAATAAAGGAAAGGAGTTCTTCCGCCGTTTGTCAATCAGCAGTCGCGAATACCCTCTCTGATCTTCATAGCTATACAAACCATAGAGTTGCTCATAACGCTTCATTGCACGATTACTCGAAGGCCATAAGCGTTTAATCTCAATCGCTTCCAGAATAAAAGCCATCAGTTCGGTTCCACATGGCTCACAACTTACTGATAATATATTTTTCAGGAACTCCTGCCTTTGCTTTCCGGGATTGTTGCCGGCAAAATGCGACACCACACGCTTTTTGATATTAACCGCTTTCCCGACATAGATCACACGTCCTTTACTATCTTTAAAATAATAAACACCCGGCGTCGAGGGCAATGCATCAATATCATCCCTGCAGAGGCCCGGAGGCAACTGTTGTTCTTTCAGCTTACCATTAAGCAGCAGGTTGACATAACCATTACCGTCCTTCTGCAATAAAAGCGTAAAAAGTGCGGCTGTAGCCTTTGCGTCCCCCGCTGCCCGGTGTCTGCTGTCATTCAAAATATTAAGGTGAGAGCAAAGCTTCCCCAGACTATAAGACGATAACCCCGGAAGGATCTTCCGGCACAGACGGACGGTACAAAGCTTCTTACATTGAAGATCGAACCCATATAACGAAAGATGATGCTTCAAAAATGAATAGTCAAAATTGACATTATGGGCAACGAATATTTTGTCACGGAGCAGTTCATAAACTTCGGACGCAACATCTTTAAATTCAGGAGCGTCCGTAAGCATCCCGTCATGAATTCCGGTAAGAGCGCGAATATAAACAGGAACGGGGATCCCAGGATTGATCAGGGTCTCATAATGGCGCACAACATGATTTCCGTCATGTATTAAAACGGCAATTTCCGTGATACCGTTGGCAGATGCATGCCCTCCCGTTGTCTCAATATCCACTATTGCATACATCTTACAAAGATAAGTATAAGCTTATAACTCTCCTATCGAGCCCAGAGGAGTGTCCTCGTACGAATAAACACTCACCTTTGGGTAAACGAGGATCTTAGTCACCGATCCCAAATAACGTTCCAGTTTGGCCTGCAGCCCGTCAAATGCTTTCTGATAAGATTGTGATTCTTTTCTTGCCGCAACAAAAACGAGAAGATCATCAGGGTTAAGCCTGCTCTTTATTGCGTCTGTATCTTCCAGGTCAAACTGATCCGCAAAATTAAAATGCGCCGTAATCTTCCTTTCATCCAGGAAACTTGTTACCGCAGCCTGGGTCTTCAAATTACAATAGCAATAAACCGGGGCTGAGAGTTCCTTAGCCAAAAGGCAAACTTTTGATAACCACACAGAAAAACCAGCTTCCGATTCAGCCAGGGGAGGACATAGAAGGACGATCCTGTCATGCACCGCAATCGGCCTTGTCAAATGACAAATAAACAGGTTCTTATCTGTACCTTCTATAATGGTTTCCGTTTTGTCCCCCATAAACTTATTCAGAAAAGTTGTCTTTCGCGGCCAGCCCGACATAATAATGGTGGCTCCCTTTTCTCTGGCTGTACGGATCACACCGCTTGCTGCATTATAATCAATCGTGGTGATCACATCGATGCCTGCTTCTGCCGCCGCCGCATAATGCAGTAAACCGTCCAGTCTCTTACGGGCAAGTCTCAGATTATTCTCGGCATCTTCGTTATTGTGAACTACAGATAAAAGCCTTATAGGATTTGCAGAACCCTTTTCCTTCAGCAGCACGGCGAGATCAAGCATCGCTTCCAGCTTATCAAAATTGGCTATCGGCACAAGAATATTCTCCGGTTCTTCCAGGTCTGTATTCTCCGGCAAATATTCTTCCTCTGTCGCCATGATCTTTTTAGCAGCATGTTCTGTAGCAAACGATGCAACAATACATGTTGCAAGAATAAGAATGATGGTACCATTAAGAATACTTTCATCGATAATCCCTGCATTATATCCTACCAGAATAATTGCCAGCGTAGCAGCGGCGTGGGCACTGCTCAAACCAAATATCAGAAGAGATTGAGCCTTCGTATATTTGAACACTGCACCTGTAAGCACAGAAGCAAGCCATTTACTTGAAATTGCTACCGCAGTCAACGCTCCGGCAACAATTAACGCCTCCGGCCCTTCCAGCAACACTTTCAGATCTACAATCATCCCCACACTGATCAGAAAGAACGGAATAAACAGGGCATTCCCGGTGAATTCTATTCTATTCATTAATGATGACGAGGCCGGAATGAGTCTGTTAAGAGCCAACCCCGCAACAAAAGCCCCGATAATAGGCTCAACTCCTGCAAGCTGGGCCAGGAAAGCAGCAAAAAACACCACCGACAGGACGAAAATATAGTGAGATGTCTTCTCACTCTCAAGCCTGGTAAAAAACCATTTGGTTATCTTCGGTATGAACAGGAACATGATCACAGAAAAAAGGGCCAGTGAAACAACCAGTTGAATCCAGAACTGGTAATTCAATGATCCCTCACTCGATCCCATGATCACAGCCAGAATAATCAGCACGGCAGTATCAGTAAGGATAGTCCCCCCTACAGTTATTGCCACAGCCTCATTTCTTGATACGCCGTAACGGGTAACCACCGGATAAGCTACCAGGGTATGAGTAGCAAACATGCTCGCTGTCAGAATAGATGTTGACCAGGAAAAACCAAGAAAATAATAACACACCGGCAATCCCAGCATCAGCGGTATAATAAAGGTAAAAAAGCCAAAAGCAAAACTCTTATACTTTTTCTTCTTGAATTCATTCATGTCAAGCTCCAGACCGGCGATAAACATGATGTAAAGGAGCCCGATAGTGGAGAAAAGATTAACCGCAGAGTTTTTTTCCAGTACATTAAATCCGTTAGGCCCTATCACAATCCCTGACACGATGAATCCTATAATACCTGGCACCTTAATTTTCCCAAGGATCAGAGGAGCCAGCAGGATAATAAAAAGAATTACAGAAAATACAAGTACCGGACTTTTTAAAGGTAGTTGAAATTCAGACAGAAGATGATTAACGACACTATTACTCATAAGCTAGCTTCCTTACGGAAAATTCACACTTTTAAAAGGTGCTGAATGCCTTAGCATGCACAACAGTTTTTATAAGCTATCCGTAAAGGTAGTAAATAATAGTAAATGACATTCGATCTTAAAGCCCCAGAACCCTCTGCAACCTTATATCTTCAGAAGAAGCTCCGATCATGACGGTAAATTCTCCAGGCTCCGTTACCCACTTCATTTCTGAGTTCAGCAACATAAAATCTTCCGTGTTCAGGTCAAAACTCAGGTCTTTCTGTTCGCCTGCTTTCAGGTGCACCCGCTGAAACTGCCGTAATTGCTTAAGAGGACTGACCACAGAACTTACATGATCACTTAAGTACAACTGCACCACTTCATCTCCATCTTTCGAACTGCTGTTGCGGATACTGCATTTTACTCTAACTGCAAGGCTGTTATTTTTTCCGCTCTTTTCTATTGACAAACCCGAATACTCAAAACTGGAATAGCTCAATCCATATCCAAAGCAATAAAGCGGTTTAGAATCTACTTCTACATAATCATGGGAAGCTGGTTTCTTCTGATTGTAATATACAGGCAATTGTCCAACAGACTTCGGAACAGATACAGGTAATCTCCCGGCTGGATTATAATCACCAAACAAGACATCAGCAATTGCATTTCCTCCCTCCTGCCCCGGATACCAGGCATCCAGGATAGCAGGTACATTACTTGCAGCCCAGTTAATATTAAGAGGCCGTCCTTTAATCAACACCAGCACTACCGGAGTTCCTGTTTTAACCACTGCCTTCAAAAGTTGAAGTTGTCTGCCCATTAAGTCAAGAGAAGACCGGTCGAACCCTTCCCCGCTTTCCATATCACTCACCGTAACATCCGATGCATTAACTTTAGCAGCCCCGGTACTTTGATATTCTGTTTTAAAATCACGGGCACTTGATCCGCCCAGAACCACCACTGCCACCCCGGCATTTCGTGCGGCTTCCGCTGCCGTTTCAATCTCATCCGATGTCGTGTCCCTTATAGCACAACCTTTCACGTAGCGGACATTTACAGCATTTCCGACCTTCGCCCTGATCCCTTCCAGTACCGTCACAATGGCCTGGTCAGACTGTGGAGCCGTATAATCGCCAAGCTGATTGTATATATTATCCGCATTAGGGCCAATCACGGCAATACTTTCTACATCCTTCTTAATGGGTAACAGGTGATTTTCGTTTTTTAAAAGGATCAGGGACTCTTGTGCAACCCTCCTGGCCATTTCGACGCTCGCCGTTTTTCTAACCTCTTTGGCCGCCTTTGCAGGATCAACATAGGGATTCTCAAACAGCCCCATCTTAAATTTTATCCTGAGCACTCTCGCTAAAGCGGTATCCAGCACTGCCTGACTTACCTTTCCTCCCTTTACCGCATCAGCCAAAGCACTTCCATACCCATAACCGCTTAAATCCGCATCCAATCCTGCATTGATAGCCAGAGACGCTGCGTCAGCGGCTGTAGCCGCCACGTGGTGATTACTTACCAGCCCTGAAATGCTACCCAGATCAGATACTACAAATCCATTAAATCCCCAGTCTGCACGCAAAATATCTTTCAGCAATACAGGATTAGAAGAACAGGGTATCCCGTCTACCGAATTATAAGCGGTCATAACAGACAAGGCTCCTGCCTTTACAGCCCGCTTAAACGGCGGCAGATACGCTTGATGAAGCTCTCTCTCTCCAACGGTCACGCTTCCGCCATTATGTCCACCCTCCGGCACTCCATATACAGCAAAATGCTTCAAGGTAGAAACCACGTTCTTCCCCGACTTGAGGTCGCTTCCCTGAAATCCCTGAACCATCGCCTCTCCCATTGCACCATTCAATACAGGATCTTCCCCATACGTTTCCTCCACACGCGACCACCGTGGTTCACGCGCCAGGTCCAGGACAGGTCCGTAACCGATATGAGCCCCCTGGAGTCTGGCCTCCGAAGCAATAACTTCAGCCATTCGTTTTATTAGTTCAGGATTCCAGGTACTGCTCTGACCGATCGATGTAGGAAACACAGTTGTAGCGATTGCCATATGACCATGCGTACACTCTTCTTCAAGCAGAAGAGGAATCCCTCAACGAGTTTTTTCCACGGCAT
>JBQGEO010000651.1:0-4824 GCA_052039655.1 Pararcticibacter sp. | reverse complement strand
GAATATTTCGCAAATTCCTGTTACGCAGATGTCGAAGGTAATAGGGAAGATCACGGAGAGCGATATTTTAAGCTCGTTGCTGGAGAATCCCTCACTGAAATCAGCGAAAGTTCAGGACATCATGACTAAGCCGTTTCCTTTCGTGGATCTAAATACTTCTATTGATAAAATATCTTCACTTATAAATAAAGACAATACAGCTGTTCTCGTTGAGGATGATTACGGTAAGCTGGAGATTATCACTCAGTTTGATATAATAAGTGCCATGTCGGTTTAGAGTTGAAAGTTAAAAGCACAAAAGCTTAGAGTATAAAGTTGAAAGTTACTGGGCAGCTTATACTTTTAACTTTATACTCTAAACTTTTAACTTGTATGTTTGTCAGTGACCTTTGGGTAATGCGTTAATACGCTTAATATCTGCGCCAAGCGCTCTAAGTCTGATATCTATATCCTGATAGCCACGCTCAATTTGTTCTATATTATGAATAACGGATTTGCCGCTGGCAGATAGCGCCGCGATCAGAAGCGCAACGCCGGCACGAATGTCAGGAGAGGTCATTTCGATTCCTTTAAGCTGAACCTGCTTGTTCAATCCAATAACCGTTGCCCTGTGAGGGTCACAAAGAATAATCTGGGCGCCCATGTCAATCAGTTTATCCACAAAGAAGAGGCGGCTTTCAAACATCTTTTGATGAATCATGACATTTCCTTTTGCCTGTGCAGCAACAACCAGTATGATACTGAGAAGATCGGGGGTAAAGCCAGGCCACGGAGCATCAGCGACTGTGAGAATTGAGCCATCTATAAATGTATCGATCTCATAATGCTGTTGTGAAGGGATAAAGATGTCATCTCCTCTAAGTTCCATTTGTATCCCAAGACGGCGAAATACATCGGGAATAATCCCTAATTCTTTATATTGAACATCCTTAATTGTAATTTCAGAAGCTGTCATGGCCGCGAGGCCAATAAATGATCCGATTTCGATCATGTCGGGAAGTAGTCTGTGTTCCGTTCCTCCCAGGCTTTCAACTCCTTCTATGGTAAGCAGATTAGATCCAATGCCGGAAATTTGTGCTCCCATCCTGTTCAACATTTTACAGAGTTGCTGAATATAGGGCTCACAGGCAGCGTTATATATTGTAGTCGTTCCTTTAGCAAGTACCGCAGCCATTATAACATTGGCTGTTCCCGTGACAGAAGCTTCATCAAGTAATACATAGGTGCCTTTCAACTGGCTTGCATCCACATTAAAGAAGTTGGTTTCAGGGTTGAAGTTGAATTTTGCACCAAGCTTTTCAAAGCCGAGAAAGTGAGTGTCGAGTCTTCTTCTTCCTATTTTGTCTCCTCCAGGCTTGGGAATCGCGGCCTTTCCAAATCTGGCCAGCAGGGGGCCTACAATCATGATGGATCCTCTGAGGCTTCCTCCCTTGGCCTTGAACTGTTCCGATGAAAAAAAGTTCAGATCAATGTTGCGGGCTTCGAATGTATATGTATCCTTGCTGGTGTGTTCTATATTAACTCCCAGGTCTCCCAGTAATTCTATCAGCTTGTTGACATCCTTAATATCAGGGACATTACTGATGGTAACTTTTTCTTCTGTCAGAAGGACGGCGGATATCACCTGCAATGCCTCATTTTTTGCGCCCTGCGGAATGATCTCTCCCTTCAGAGGTTTTCCTCCGTTAATTTCGAATGCATTCATATCTGAAATTATAAAGTTACGGGCACTATATTATACCTCCCTGAAGGGGATACAAAATTCAAGCCCATAACAGATAATTTAATAGCGTTTCCCGTTGTTTTTAATCTTACCTGGTTTCTGCCGGTTTTTCCCGTTCTGTCCATTCTTCTGCATCATTTTTTGACGCATACCAGGAGTAGTAGGCTTGAACTCGATTTTACTTAAGCTAACATTCTCTTCCAACTCAAGTTCTCCCTTTGAAAGTTCGCGAAGATCATTTATGATTGTTTCATCGGCGACAGAATCCTTGTTCCAGGTTACATATGCCATTTTCATGAAATTGGCAATTGATTCGACCATCTGTTGTCTCCTCTCCGGATCTTCTATAGCCTTCGCTTTTTCGATCATAATCTCATTGGTTTTGCCATAGTGTTTATAGCGAATCCGTTGTTGAGGGTAGCGTAACGGCTCGGGTTTAAGATGTAAAGCATCAGGGGATGGCTTGGGATATGGAGAGTCTACATCGATCTTAAAGTCAGAGATGATATGAAGATGATCCCATAATTTATGCTTAAAGTCTGCAACGTCTCTGAGATGAGGATTTAGGAACCCCATCAGATCAATTACCACCTGTGCGTGTCTGTTTCTTTCGTCTTTTGTAGGTAGTGTACAAATATAGGCAACCATGTTTTGTACATTTCTGCCGTATTCAGCAAGGATCAATTTTCTCCTTGTAGTATTATAGTCAAATGTCATTTATCTAGTTATTTAGGGGAAGTATGTTACTGTGTAATTTCAGCAGGAAATTTAAGTTACTATACGAAGTTTTGCAAATTTAAGCAAAAGTTGTTTTTGTCCCAATTCTTTAAAGAAAATAGTTGCCTTTAAATCAGGCTTACTCCCTTCTATATTAATAACTTTTCCAAAACCAAAGCGTTCATGTTCAACTTCCATGCCAACTTGCAGGCCAGACGTGTCTGAAGGAGCGAATCCTGGAGAAGGAACATGTGCCTTAGGCAGAATCGAAGTGGTCTTTTGCGCTGCCGGCGGCTTGGGTTTAGAGAAGGTGTCGTTTTGTTTTTGTCCCCATGCACTTCTTTCATTATCGAAGAAGGGGTTCTTGTCAGCCGATTTTTGTTGAGGCCTGAACTCCAGTTCCAGATATTTGGCATCTATTTCATCCAGGAAGCGGCTCGGTTCGCAACTTGTCAGAGTTCCCCACCGATAGCGGGAAGTTGCGTACGAAAGAGTCAGTTTTTTTTCTGCCCTGGTAATAGCAACATAAAAAAGTCTCCGTTCTTCTTCAAGGTCGGATCGCGAATTGAGAGACATTTGAGAAGGGAAAAGGTTCTCCTCAAGACCCACAACATATACGTTGGGAAATTCAAGGCCTTTGGCTGAGTGAATAGTCATCAACGAAACTGTATCGGCGTCAGGGTTCTTATCATTGTCGTCATTCGTCAGCAGTGCGACATCCTGCATGACGACATCGAGCCCTTTTTCAGCTATATCTTCCCTTTCGGCAAACTCCTTAATACCATTCAGTAGCTCCTGAATGTTTTCATACCGGCTTAATCCTTCAACTGATTTGTCTTCATAGAGATCTTTCAACAGCCCGGAATGCTGAGAGATGTGAAGTGCTGCATCATAAGCGCCCTGGTTTTTTGCAATCACCTGAAAACTTTGGATGAGAGTAGCAAAATTGCTTACTGCCGTTGCACTTCTCGAATCAAGATATTTTCCCGCATCCGTAACGACTTCCCACAGCGTGATATTGTTTTGGTCTGCCGCAATAATCACCCGTTCCACTGTAGTGTCCCCAATACCTCTTCTTGGATAGTTGATTACTCTTTTTAGCGCCTCTTCGTCATTGGGATTGAATGTAAGCCTGAAGTAAGCGATCAGATCCTTAATTTCCTTCCTCTGATAGAAAGAAAGGCCCCCATATATTTTGTATGGGACGTTCAATTTACGCAAGGCCTCTTCCATTGCCCTGGATTGAGCGTTTGTCCGGTAAAGTATAGCAAAATCATGGTAGCGAAGGCCACCTACTGCTCTTTCCTGTGCAATGCTCTCGGCTATCATTTTACCCTCCTCGTTGTCACTGAAAGCCCTGCTTACCCGTATTTTGTCTCCTGTTTCATTCTCAGAGAATACATTCTTTTTAAGCTGGTTCTTATTGTTGGCAATAATGCTATTGGCAACGTTTACGATGTTCTGTGTCGAACGGTAGTTTTGTTCCAGTTTAAATACCTTCAGGTCCGGATAATCCTTTTCGAAGTTCAGGATGTTCTGAATATTTGCTCCCCGGAAGGCATAGATACTTTGCGCATCATCGCCCACCACACAGATGTTCTCGTTAATGGCAGCAAGTTTCTTTACGATGAGATACTGGGAGAAGTTTGTATCCTGATACTCATCAACCATCAGGTACTTAAATTTATTCTGATATTTATACAAAACGTCGGGATGCTCCTTCAATAGTACATTCGTTTTGAAGAGCAGATCATCAAAGTCCATCGCACCAGCTTTGAAGCATCGTTGCGTATACAGCTGATAGATCTCGCCAAGTCTTCCTCTGCCTGAAGAAAAGTCTTCAGCCTGTATATGCTCGTTCTTTTGATATTCCGCAGCAGAGATCAGATTGTTTTTCGCTGAGGAGATTCTGTTATATACGAAGTTTGCATTGTAGAGCTTATCGTCAAGTTGCTGTTCTTTTAGAATAGCCCTGAGAAGACTTTTGCTATCATCGGTATCGTATATTGTAAAGTTGTTCGGATAGCCTATTTTCTCTGCTTCAACTCTCAATATCTTAGCGAAAACAGAGTGAAATGTCCCCATCCAGATATTCTTTGCTTCGGGCCCTACTACCTTCGTAATACGCTCCCTCATTTCTTTGGCCGCTTTGTTGGTAAACGTAAGTACAAGAATGTTGAACGGGTCTACATCAGATTTAATCAAATGTGCCACGCGGTAGGTGATGACCCTGGTCTTTCCCGAACCAGCACCTGCTACAATCATTACAGGCCCGTTGATCTGTAAAACGGCCGCTCGTTGTGAAGAATTTAATCCCTGTAAATATTCCAAAACCTATCTTCTTTTTGAGTGACAAACTTAGGTAAATTGCTTCTATATGCCAA
>JBQGEO010000650.1:0-6813 GCA_052039655.1 Pararcticibacter sp. | reverse complement strand
TATAGGTAACCCACATATCCTTACCGGGCGGATTACCATTCCCCTCTTCAATCCCTCTTACATATTGAGGGCCATAGGATTTATAATTTCCCCCATACCGCATAGGTGAGATCTCACCGTTTACAAGAAGCAGATCCTTGTAATCAAGGCCATTGTCGCTGGTGGAAATTGCCAGCGGCCATCTGTACTCAGAAGGATTATAAACTGTAGCATAACGACCATCAGAAGTACGCTGCCCCCAGATCTTTGCATTACTGTTCACAAAACCCGGCGCACGCAGGGGGCTATACTCCCAGGTTTTGCCCTGATCTTTTGAAATAGAAGTGAGAGCATGTTTCCACAAACCAACTACCCGTCCATCGTTCAGATGATAAAAACTGAAAGCCTTTACCGGTCTCTGCAAACTTATTAAAGGATCGTTCCTGTCTGCTTCTTCTACCCATTGCTGTACCATCAGCCTGTTGGCGAGCAATTCATTACAGGCCTCTACGAACCCCTTGTCTTTACTCTTTGTATAGAATGGAAAATCACCTTTCTTCAGCTTCCATGAAGCATTGTTCCGGATAAAATAAACAGGGCCGAATTTGCCGTCAGCATAGACTTCTCTTACTACTCTTCCGATCCCCTTTCCATCATTCGGATCATCCTTAGCGTCCATAGCGATTCCGTAATAACCCAGTACAAGAAGCCTGTTCTTTTTGGATACGAAAAAGCCCATGCGCTGATGCATAACGGCGTCCAGATCTTTTGCAACACCCGGATATCCTTCCTTTACAGTACCATCAGGAATACGGTATACAGGGAAAACAATTTTTGGAGTACTCCAGTTATATCCGTCTTGTGATGTCAGAAGAAATGTCTGTCCCGGAGGAATATGCTCCCCAACCGGGTTAGCCAGGTATTCCAGGTAAAAGGTCTTGTTCCAGTATGCCAGCATTGGCTGATGATTGTAAGTCCAGTTAGTGCCCCCCGCCATTTCGGGATGCTCGCGGTTTGCTCTGAAAACCTGGATATTATGCACACCTACCGCCGGGCTTAACTGCCCGTGATGATAATCTACGCTTGATAAAGTATTTCCGGTATACTTCACCGTATCCTGCGCCACCGCACCTGAAAAACTTGTTCCAAGCAATACGGCAGCAAGTGCAGTCGTTTTTATATTCGTCTTATTTATCATGTCTTTAATTTTGCTGTCAGGAGACAGCTGTTAGCTATTGTGCAGTTGGCTATTGGCATTTAGCTCATGGTTACCAGCTATTCTATCATTCAAGCCCCGTAACGAACAATACCCTGCCCTCAACTTTAAACTTTCTACTTTTAACTTTCAACTTATAACTTATAACTTATAACTTACTGCTTCCCCGCTTCCCTCTTCAACGCTTCCAGAACTTTCTTTGGTACTTTAAAGATTGTACCGTGTTTGTGACCTTCAGGGACAGTTATTTCACCCGAAGCATCTTCGAACGTTTTAAAATCGTATGTTTTCGCAGCACCATATCTCTTCGTACCGTAAGAATCATAATAGATCAGCCATTCCTTGCCAGGCTTCACGACTGACGGACCTTCCGTGAGCTTATCAGTGAACGGCTCCGATATATTCGTATAAGGACCGAGCGGATTAGAACTGAAAGCTACTTTAATGTTCCTGTTCGGGCGGGTATTATCTTTTAATACCAGCACATATTTTCCTTTAGCCTGTTTCAGAATAACACAATCAATCACACTGAAGCCCGGATCCAGGAACAGCTTTGTATCGCTGAAGGTCTTGAAATCCTTTGTTGTAGTATAATACATCCTGTGGTTATTGTTTTCATCCTCCTGGCCTTTAGGAAACCGGAAAGGAATAGCAGACGCCCAGATAATGATAAACTGTTTCCCCTCATCGTCATAAAACAGTTCGGGAGCCCAGACATTGACAGTCTCCGGTTCTTTCGCCATCACGTCTATAGATCTTTCATCCGTCCAGTGAATCAGATCTTTTGAACTTGCATACCCGAACCCTTTGGTTCCTTTCCATCCGGTAGTCCACACAAGATGATAAGTACCATCGGGGCCCTTTACGACAGATGGATCCCTGATAATTTTCTGGTCGCCTATAACCGGTTTCAAAAACACATGATCCAGGTCATTCCACTTATAGCCGTCGGAGCTGTAAAGAAACCGCAGTCCCCCATCCGCCGGTTCATGAAACGATGAAAACATGTAGACCTCTTTTGAACAGGATGAAACTATGAAAAGTAATATGAGAAAACAGATGTTACGCATGTAAGTGTGTTATTTTTTAAACTCCGTCAAGCACCAGCACCCAGTCGTTTCCTTCTTTAGGTTCGCCCGGAGGATTAAAATCGAGAGTTCCTTTATTGTCAAACTCGCCTATTTCGGTTGATTTACCATCCCGCGGGTTAAACCAGGAAGCTTTTACCTTATCACCTTCAATCTTGCCCATGTTAATCTTCATGTTCCTTCCCGTGTAGGTGTACACAAAAGCATATTGTTTGCCGCGTGTGGCAATGAGGTAATTGTATTTTTCGCCCTGATCCGCTATCATAGACTGATCCGCCACCCTTTCAGCAAAAGGACGCGAAAGCATAAGCGCCTTAACATAGATCATTTGCTTTGCTCCCGGATCATTTATCGCATCGTACCAGTTCTCGTGGGAACCGTATGCACTTGTTTTATCCTTGGGATTGTGCATCTGCATCACGGCATTATGACCGTAAGTATATCCGAAACCTCCGGCAAACACCGACCAGTAAGCATATCTGCGAACGTCATTGGCAGTCCACCTCGGCTGTAAGGTATCATGGAGGCCTTGCGGGATCCCTTCATAAGAAGGTTCGCCGTCAATAGATGGCTTAGCAGGTTTCAGCGCAAAGTCTTCTTCAACAAATTTCCAGTTATCCTCGCCGTAATGTCTTTTTTCCTTTGCAGAAGTATCCTGGTCATAACGGCGGTGGCCGGATTGAAACATATTAAAGTCAAGCCATTCTTCATTATGAAACCATTCGGAGGACGTAGTACGGCCTCTTGGGTGAAAAGTAATCAGGTGATTCGGGTCATTTTTCCTGATCACAGAACCGATAGTTTTCCAGACTTCAATAGAATCGCTTCCTTTAATATCTCCTCCATTCAGCCAGATGATGTTCGACCTGTCCTTATACCTGTCAGCAAGGAATTTCGCATATACTGCCGCCTGCTTCTGAGTCACCATACCTTCCTTAACATTCGTACCCCAAACAGGTACCAGGGCCATATATAAGCCCTTTTCCGCTGCTTTATCAACGATATAATCTATATGATCCCAATAATCATACTGAACTGAATCCTTCGGATCTTTTCCTTCTGTTATCCTTGGTTTAGCAACATCCTTATTTATCAGAGCCGAATCTCCATAAAAATTCGCAGCAGCTACTGAATGTAACACCATAGCCTGGATGACATTAAATCCTTTTTGACTCCGGTCTTCAAGGTATTTATCTGCCTCCTCCCTGTTCAGCTTACCGAACAGGAGCCAGCCTGTATCGCCAAGCCAGAAGAATGGCTCCCCACTCTCTGTCACCAAAAATCTGCCGTTTTCCGACACCTTTAACTTTCCTGTTTTCTGTTCAACTTTCTGATTTGTGCCGCACCCTGCAAACAGCAAACCAAGAAGAACTACTGCATATGATATTCGTACCATGTCTTTTATAGCGATCAGCTGTCAGCATTCAGCTATCAGCTTTGTATAATGTTTTATTAACCAGATATCGGCTATTAGTGGTAGGCTTTTAGCCCTCAACTCAGAACTTACCACTTATTACTTATTACTTATAACTTATAACTTATAACTCCCACCCTCACTTTCTCACCCAGAGAACAGCAGCGCCGTTTTGCGGCTTGCTGGCAGAAATTGTACTGCCAGCCTTAACAATCTGTTCCTTACCAAGCTGTTTACCCGTCGCAGGATCTATCCAGCGAAGCTTGTACGAACCGGAATAAGCGTGCAGGTCAAGTGCTATAGATTTCGCTGTTGTGGCATACACAATACAGCCTCTGTCTTTTCCGTCCAACACATAAATGCCGGATGCTGGATCAGCAGCTAAGGGTTTCATCTGAGATGCAGAAGCAAGGAAGGCTGGTTCCACAACAGCCGAAATCTTAGCAACAGAACCGCCCGCCATAAAAGCGGCCCATCCAAACGCATCCCAGCTATCACCAGAATACATGATGGCCTTATCGGGGAACTTCTGATGATATTCATTGACCGCTCTGTATACTTGTTCAAAAGAACTTCTTTTCGGTTTAAGCAGGCGGGCATGCTGCCTTGGGGCCAGGTTCTGACCGCCCTGCGGCGCGTAAGCACTGCCGTCCGCCTGGTAATGCCAGTACCGGATATCGACCAGGTTGATCACAGATGCCCGGTCCGCGTCAGCGAGGATCGCATCCTGAACATCTTTGGTCGCACTTAATCCGATAATAACCTTTTTCCCGTTCTCACTCTCCCATTCTTTAATCATGTCTATCCAAAACTGAACGAAATGTAAAGGACCAGTAAACTCAGCGCCTATTAATTGAATCACACCTGTGTTACCTTTAAAATTATTGAGGCATTGGCGGATATATGCCCGGTGCAGTTCCCTGCGGGCGGGGTTGCTTATATCATAAAATTGTTCCGCCATGAATATCCGCTTGTCGCCCGCATACGGCGGAGGCTCCGGAAAGCCGGTATTATTGATATTATTAGCAGATCTCCATGGGAAATCTGCATAATGCGCACCAGCTTCGATAATATTATGCTGAAAATAATTCTGATGGACCAAAACAAGTCCTTTTTCGTCAGCAATATTAGCAAAGTGCTTCAGCCGGTTCCAGTAGAACTGATTATATTTTGTCAGGTCATATTTGCTCAGTCCGTCCCAGGCAGTTCCCTGTCCGCTTCGTGCAAACGGCTGCTCGTAGAATGGCGGCCAGACTTCGCCATCCATCCTCCGGATCCGTTCATGATCGTCGCGACGCCTGTCGTACCAGAGAGCGTAATTATGCTCCAGGGAGACAATATGGTTATCCTGCATCCACTGACCCACTTCATTCAAATCATCCGTCAGGCCTACACCCGTTCTGCCGGGTACATACCTTGTTAATGCAGGCTTTGAAGCCCTAATTTCACCAGGCTGCAAGCTCCCTCTCCACCAGGGCACTTCATGACGGCTACCCGTTACAACAAGATCTCCCCTTACAAGCCATCCGTTCACTAACTGCATATCCGGCGCTTTCACTGCAGGAGCAACAGGCTTAATGCCAATCTGATCGATCGTCTTCACTCCTTTAACCCCGGTTGGAATCGGAGACCTGAAACCGGCACTGTCAATCCACTCAGTCAATTGGATATGAGGTTTTACAGACAAAGCCGTAAGCTGCGCTGCCACGGATACCGGAGGACTGCTCGATGCTTCTGTTGGTGTCTCAAGTAAATGAGCCCTCTTCATTATATCTCCACCCAGCCTTTCGGAAAGCTGAGCGTAGTACAGGCTCCTGGGATTAACATGTTCATTGGACATATTCCAGTAGCCATCTCCCTGGAATTGAGCCCAGCATCCAAATGCCCAGTTATTGGCAGTCGGAGGAGCAAAGCAGTCGATCCGGGAAGCAGCGCACTGCCAGAAAACACTATTAGCGGCTGTCCAGCCGGCACCCTGGGCATCCTGTCCCCTGTTGGCGTAACTCAGGGCCTGACCATCCACATTAACAATATCAAACAATACCCCTGAAGCCCAGCTGTCAATTGTTCCGCTAAAGCTGAAAGGTAAATGAGATTCACACTGTACAAATGCATTCGGGCCTGCAGCACAATATCCGACGGCAAAATCGTGATAACCGCCTTCCGCGTAACACCTTTGAAAAAGCGTTTGCTGACCTAATGTATAAAAGGTATAACGGCGCTGACCTCCAATCTCCGATACAGGAGCGAGTGATTTACAATCTTCGACAGTTATTTTACTCGCTGTTTCAAGCAAAGCAACCGCAGAGCCGGCAAAATACTTAAATGTTACCTGTCTTACCCATGCGTTCGTGACGTTTTCCATCGTAACGGCCATCCAGCTATGATCTTCGTCTTTCGGATTCGCAGGATCATAATCTGAACGAAGAAGGACATTTTCAATCCCGCATTGTGAGATCAGTCCATCCCACTGCAGCTTACTGATAGTTCCTCCGCCATATTCCTGGTCGATCGACGTGGTAACCGGCGCATCCAGCACCAGCGTATTTCCCTCAACTGCTTTTATAGTTCTGTCCCAGAAAATATCGCGTTCTCCCGGCTTCCACCCTAATGCAGTAATCCCTCCTCCGAAATGCCAGGTATCCAGTTTTTGAATCCAGTTAGCCGCAGAAGGACGATGAACAGACACCATTTCACCGGGTTTAAATGCTTTTCCATCAGCCACTTTTATTTTAACCGCATTTACCGGTACATAGTTATCCGCTATCTTTACAGTATGAACCTCTTTCCTGTTATTAACGCCTTCTACACGGATTAACGTTTGTCTTTCTTTCCCCTTTGAGAAAAGAACTGTTCCGCCCTCGCCTGCCCCGCTTCCACGAAGCACAACACCACCAGACTTGATGAAGAGAGAACCATTAACTTCATAAACTCCCTTTTCCAGCAAAACAGCTCCTCTTATCCCGTTTTTACCTACCGGTAACGCAGCTACATAGTCTATAGCCGCCTGAATTCTGCGGGTCGCATCTCCCGATTTCAAAGGAACCACAACCTTAGCCGGAGCATCAGGACTAGCGCTGCTCCCGGCCATATATCCAGCATAAGAAAAATCAGGG
>JBQGEO010000649.1:0-2775 GCA_052039655.1 Pararcticibacter sp. | reverse complement strand
AAATTCGATAGCTGAGAAGTTATCGATTTCGCCTCAAACAGTAAAAAACCAACTTACAAAGGCTCTGAGTATCCTGAGGGAACATCATGCAGAAACTTACCTGACTAACATAACTATATTGATGTTTCTGTTTGAAAAACTTAAGTAGCGCCCTGTTTACTGTGCCCTGCTGAATCCTGTCGTTTCCATTACTGCCTTTTTTGAAAAAAATTTACCATTGAAATAGTACCAGGTTCGCTTATCTGCGACCTCACTTTTAAATCTTAATAAATTGGATATTAATCAGATCAAAGAGTTGCTGAAGAAGTACCAGGAGGGTAGGGTCAATGACGAGGAGCGTTTATTGATCGATGAGTGGCTGGATAAGGACCCGGTATTTTTGGATAAGAATGTTATTGAGGATACTGAAGAGCGGCTTAAACAAATAAAGTCAGGGATTGACCGGCGCGTAAAGGGCGGTCGGATCAACCTGAGGCGACTTTTAAGCGTGGCGGCCGTGTTTCTGCTTTTTGCCGGTACAGGAGCGTTTTTTCTTTACAGCAGTCTGGTTGAAAATCGGCTCGGGCCTGGTGTAAAACTTGCTGTTACAAAAACAGAAAAGGGCGGATGGGTTATAATAACGACTCCAAAGGGGCTTACTCATTCATTTACTCTGCCAGACGGCAGCCCGGTTGCACTTAATGCTTCCAGTGTCATCAGGTATCCTTCCCGCTTTGACGGACCAGTGCGTCCGGTGTATCTGGATGAGGGAGAAGCTTATTTTTCAGTTGCAAGCGACCGGAGGAAACCTTTTACTGTATACACAGCCGGGTGTGCCACAACTGCGCTGGGCACCTCATTCGATGTCAGGAACTATCAGAAAGAACACAAAGTTACAGTGGCTCTGGTGGAAGGAAAGGTAAGGGTAGACAACCTGCATTCTCCGGGAGCCGAAGCGAAATCAAGTTTTCTTAAGCCTCATGAACAGGTTGTACTGAGAAAAGGTTCGGCACAAGTTCAGAATAAGACATTTTCAGATCCCCTTGTAGTAAACGGCTGGAGAAAGGGCGTATTGAGCTTTGATAATGCATCTGCCGAGGAGGTGATTACCAGTATAGAAAACCGCTTTAATGTGACCATTGAAAATAAAAGCAATATCAAAGACTGGAAATATACCGGCATGTTCCGGGAGGAAGGCTTAACAGAAGTACTGGAGACCATTTGCCTGACAGAGGGTGTAACATATAAAGTGATATCAAAAGATTCCATTCAAATCAACTAAAAATCATGTGTATGAAAATTAATTTACTCACAAGACAATGCGCCGGCAGAGTGATGGCCCTCCTTTCACTGTGGTCGTTTGCGTATGCAGCGCCGGCGTCAGCCAGTGCTGAAAAATGGGCTGATTCAACCAAGGTCAGTGTGGATGTGGAGAATTCTCCCGTAGAGAATGTACTCGCTTCTATAGGGACTAAGACGGGAATGAAGGTACATTATGATCGCTCTGTTTTGAAGAACAGTAACCGTGTATCGTTAAATGTGAAGAATGCTCCTGTCAATTCTCTTCTGAACGAGATTACGGAACAGACAGGATTGCAATTTGCCGTGCTGAAAGATAAGTTGATTGTGGAAGGCGGGGCTGGAAAACAGATTTCTGTCAAAGGGACAGTTAAAGATGCGCAGGGACAGCCTCTTCCGGGAGTAAGTGTGATTATTAAAGGAACAACGAAAGGGACATCAACCGGGCCCGAGGGTACATTCACGATTTCAGTCCAGCCAACTGACGTACTGGTGTTCTCGTTTGTCGGGTTTCAGAAGCACGAAGTGGCTGTTGGAAATAAAACGACGCTGAGTGTAGTGCTGAAGGAAGACGCAACGGCTTTGAGTGAGGTGGTTGTTACATCGTTGGGTATTCAGAGGCAGCAGAAATCCCTGGGATATGCGGTAAGTACGGTGTCTTCAAAGGAGATCACCCAGGCTGGTAACACCAATTTTGCATCTGCTTTATATGGAAAAGCGGCAGGGGTGAAAATTACAACTGCGCCTGGCGGAGCGAGTAGTGCTGTGAATGTGCAGATCAGGGGGATTAATTCTTTGAATTTTAATACGCAACCGTTGTATGTGGTGGATGGGGTGATGATCAGAAATGCTGAGGAAAAGAATGTTAATCCAAAAGGTGGAGAGATCGGCTTAAATAATGGTGGTTATTGGGATGATCAGAGAATTCGGGGTAATGGTATTCTGGATATTAACCCAAACGATATTGAAAGTCTGACGGTACTTAAAGGTGCTAGTGCTACGGCGCTTTATGGATCTGACGCTGCGAGTGGGGTAATTGTGATTACTACCAAAAAGGGTTCAAAGGAACGAGGTTTCGGTGTTGACTTTAATTATGTTGGAAACGTCGAACAGGTGGCTTTTACTCCCAGGTTTCAAAATGAGTATGGTCCTGGTTATGATATGGAGACACGGGTTGCGAATAAGACAAACGAGGAAGGGATGTTACCAGTTCCCGGTCCAAATGGAACAGTTGCGGGTTACCGGCCCTGGTTCAGCGCATGGGCAAATTTTGGGCCTAAACTGGATGGCAGAATGGTAACGTGGTGGGATGGTGTAGAAAGGCCCCTTTCTCCCCAGCCGGATAACTATAAAGATATTTTCAGGACAGGGTTTAACTCCAATTTAAATGTCGCTGTTTCAAATCAGACGGATAAGGTAAATTATAGATTCTCAGCATCCCGTAACGATTACAAAGGCATTCAGAGAGGTGGCAAGTATGCTAAAAATACTTTTAAT
>JBQGEO010000648.1:0-1695 GCA_052039655.1 Pararcticibacter sp. | reverse complement strand
GAGTTGACAGACCGCAGGTGCGGTCTTTTTTTTGCTTTTCGCCATGCCGGTATTTGAAGCAATTCCTATATATTTGTTACAGGCACTTAGCAAACAGGGTGAAAAAGAGGAACTTTAACTGCTTGTTGTTTCTTAATCTTTTCTTCCTGTTCGGGGGAGCCGTTAACGTCTTAGCTCAGAATACTTCCAACAAGGGCAAGGATTTCTGGCTCGGCTACGGCAACCATCAGAGAGGATACAACCTTAACAATCAGAAAATGGTCTTGTACATCACTTCTGATGTAAATACTGAGGGCATCATTGAGATTCCCGGAATTGGATATTCTGCTCCGTTTAATGTATCCGCAAATTCTATCCGGGAAGTGCAGGTCCCCCAGGGCGCTTACCTGGAAGATGAGGGCACTTATCATAAAGGTATTCATGTCTCCACCCTCAAGCCGGTAGTAATTTACGCTCATATTTATGATCTGAATGTTTCGGGAGCTACGCTTGTATTGCCCACCAATGTTCTTGGGAAAGAATACTATTCAATTAATTATAAACAGGTATCCAACCAGGATACATCCTTCTCTTACTTCTTTGTCGTCGGAATTGAAGACGGGACAGAAGTAGAGATCATTCCTTCCGCCGACACCAAAGGTGGCCATCCCGCAGGTGTCCCTTATGTTGTCAACCTGAATAAAGGGGATATTCACCAGGTTCTCGGGGCAAGCCTGGGAAAAGAGATTATAAATGTGGACAGGGACAATTCTGTAACGAATTATAAGGGAGCTGATCTCACCGGCTCTGTTATCAGGTCTGTCAGCAGGGGGGTAGGCGACTGTAAAAAAATTGCAGTCTTCTCAGGCAGCGGAAAGATCGGCATCGGCTGTCCCGAAACGGGCGTAGGCTCTTCCGATAATCTTTACCAGCAGGTCTATCCCACAAACAGCTGGGGGAAAAAAACTATAACGGTGCCGCTTGCTTCGCGCGATTATGATATCATCAGGATAGTAAAAAGCAATCCGTCCGCCAGCGTACGGTTAAACGGGAATCTTATTCCTCCATCCGCTTTTATAAATGATTTCTATTATGAGTTTGAATCTCAGTCCGTGAATGTCATTGAAGCAGACCTGCCGGTTCAGGTAGTTCAGTACGCGGTAAGCCAGTCAAAAACAATCAACTGCACCGGGTTCAGGGAAACTACCGGAGATCCGGAAATGATCTATCTCAACTCCATTGAACAGAATATTGACAGGATAACTGTTTATTCGCCGGATGCCTACAGGATTCAGAAGCAGTTCATCAACATTGTAATTGAAACCGCTGCCGCAGCTGATTTCAAACTGGACGAGGCAACGCCTCCCGGAGCATTTCAGCCTGTACCAGGAGATCCGGCATATTCTTACGCTCAGCTCTCCGTAGGTACAGGAGTTCATACCCTGACGGCTTCTAAAGGATTCAATGCAGTGGCCTATGGTTTTGGTAGGGCGGAGTCTTACGGTTATTCAGCGGGAACAAATGTAAAGGGGGAAACCTTTAAAATAATCAGCAGCGCGACAGGGAATACTATAACCAATGGTTGTACTGCCCAGCCTGTGAAGTTCAGTGTAGATCTGTTGTTTGAGGTAAAGAAGATCACCTGGAATTTCGATAACGGGGAGCCGCCCATCGAAGCAGTCTATTCATCGCCGTCCGCAATCTATTCAAAAGATG
>JBQGEO010000647.1:0-3584 GCA_052039655.1 Pararcticibacter sp. | reverse complement strand
CGGAGCCTTTTTTGCCGGAAAAGCTGAAGGCACTTTCACACCTGTGGCACTTCTTAATTGCGGAATTCTGAGATAAGACATTTCCCTTGCAGGCAGGATTGACGGAACCAGCGCCCATTCAGTTCCCCAGGCCTTACCCTTTGGTCTTCCATCAGCTACTTTTTCGGCAGCAGGCCACGATGCATCATCATAACGATTTGAAGTCCAGTCTCCCTTAACCGTTTGCTTCACATCAACCATTTCTCCCTTACTTGCAGCAAAGAAATAACCGGGAACCGGCTTATGTCCCATACTCCGGATACATTTCCATGTACTATTCGTATTTAGTATCTCTTCATCGGACGATCTGCCCTGCAGAATAAACCCGGTGCGAAAACTAATCTGAGCTTCAGGACGGAACCCGGCTTCGTTAAAAACAAGGGCTGATACTGTATTGCTTCCGGCAGTAAGGTAAGGGGCCAGATCAATAGTTTCATAATTCCAGGAATAACTATCACCACGAGCTGGTCCCAGCGATACCATCTTTCCATTGACGTATAACTTATAACGGTTGTCAGCCGATACATAAACAATGAAAGATGAGGGTTTGGAAGGGATGTCTACCGTTTTACGAAAATGGTAAACCCCGTATTCGTTCCCGGAAATATTTTTTGCAGCAATCCATTCGGCATGCCAGTCAGACTGGCTATAAGCCAGGTTTCCTGTTAGTAAAATAAAAATGATGAAAAAAATCCTGAATAAACGTTTCATTTGGTTTTAAATCCGTTTTACAATAAACTTTGCCGGTGCCTACACCGGTCATGGCCCATCTTTCGGCTTAGAAAGTGAAAAAGGAAGATCTTGCCGGGAAAGCCCCCTGTTCTTCTCCGGACTTCCCGCCATCTCTAAGTTTAGCACTCCTCCATTCACGATATCCGAATGGGTAAGATAATTTTTGGTATAAGCCTCGCCGTTTAATGTTGCACTTTTGATATAGAAATTGGAAGCAGAATTACCGGAGGCATTAATAACGAACTTCTTTCCATTTTCCATTGTAATGGTGGCCTTTCTGAAAAGAGGGCTTCCCAGCACGTATTGATCTGTACCCGGACAAACACTGTAGAAGCCCAGTGCACTCAGGATATACCAGGATGACATCTGTCCCTGATCCTCGTCGCCGGGATAACCGTTTTCAGTGGCATTATAAAGTTTTTTCATCACCTGCCTCGCGTAGTACTGCGACTTCCAGGGCTGACCGGCATAGTTGTACAGGTATATCATATGCTGAATGGGTTGGTTACCATGCGCATATTGCCCCATGCCAGCGTTCACCATTTCGGTCATCTCGTGAATCATAGTTCCATAAGCCCCGGTATTTACTTTACTTCCCACTGAAAAGACAGAATCCAGCTTAGCTGTAAAATTCTCATTGCCCCCCATTAAATTGATCAGTCCCTGTATATCGTGAAAAACAGACCAGTGCCAATGCCAGGCATTTCCTTCTGTATAAGGACCGCCCCAGGAGTAGGGGTCAAAATTGTCCAGCCACTCGCCATTGGCTTTTCTTGCGCGCATAAATCGGACGGAAGGATCATAGACATTCCGGTAGTTATACATCTGTCTTCCCATCCGGTCTTCGTAAAATTTCTGGCCCGTCATTTTCGCCAAGGTATATCCGCAGAAGTCATCATAGGCATACTCGAGCGTTTGCGACAGCGCCCCTTCCGAACCGGGGTATGCTACAAAGCCTAACTGGTAGTAATCTTTCCAGCCCTGTCTCCCATTAGCTCCTCCCCAGGGCCCCTTATTATTCGCTTCATGAAAATAGGCATCTAATGCCTGCTTCGGATCAAAAGAACGGATTCCCTTTACCCAGGCATCTGTCAGGAGAGAAATCGCATGGTTTCCCAACATCCCCCCGGTCTCGCCCGGAAATGACCAGGCCGGAAGCCAGCCGCATTGCTTCTGCGCATCCAGTAAAGCCTGCATATACCGGCCCTGATAAGTGGGGTGCAAAATATTATTCAGCGGAAATTGCCCGCGGAAGGTATCCCAAAAGCCGTTGTCGGTGTACATATAACCGGAATGAATTTTTCCGTCGTAGGGACTATAGTAACACTGATTCCCGTCTTTGTCATATTCAAAAAACATCCTCGAGAAAAGATTCGCACGGAACAAGCAGGAATAGAACGTCTTCAGATCATCCTCTGTCCCACCTTCTACAAGTACCCGGCTGAATAAGCGGTTCCAGGCAGTTGCAGCGGCATCGCGGGTTTGCTCCAGCCTTCTGAACTTACCCAGCTCATTTTTCAAGGTGCGCTCCGCCTGTTCCTCTCCGATATAGGAGGATGCAACTTTAGCCTGAACCGTAACTCCTTCTGTGAATTCGAGGTAAGCTCCCGCACCCATGCCTGAAAGGCTTGCGCGGCTTGCTTCCGTTTTATTACTTACATTATCCCAGGTACCATAACTTTTAAAGGGCTTATCAAATTCGATCACAAAGAAATTCTTAAAATTCTCCGGGATAAAACGGCAATTATTTACCCAGCCCACAATCTTTCTCTCAGCTGGCAGGATGGTCACCTGGCTTTCTCTTGTATATCCATCCAATACCACATAGGCCCTTTCACGCTTAGGAAAGGAGAATCGCAGATGCGCCCCTCTTTCTGTAGGAGAGATCTCGGTGCTTATCTTATTGTCAAAAGTAACTTTGTAGTAATGGGGCTTTGCAATCTCGTTAACATGACTAAAAGAACTTGCACGTGCCTCCTCCCCCACTTTCAGTTCGCCTTTTACCGGCATCAAAGAGAACACGGCGTAATCTCCCACCCAGGGACTGCAGGCATGCGCCTGCTGAAATCCCCTGATCGTCCGCTGCTTATAGGAGTATTTCCATCCGTCGCCGTTTTTGCCAGTCTGCGCCGACCAGGTGTGCATACCAAAAGGCAAAGCAGTTGTCGGGTAAGTATTACCGGCACTAAGATTATAATCCGAATTAGTACCCTGTAAGGTATTGACATAGCTAACGAGATTATTCTGAGCCTTCACACTTTGCTGAATAACTAAAAACACAAGAAGGAGCTTCCTCATAGATCAAGTTTCTGCTGTATATATTTACAATCGTCCTACCGGGAAGCTGCCAACGCAATTTCAATGGTATGTTTTCTGGGTTTGTTCACCCGGTAAATTTCATCTACCAGGGAATCCATTTTGCTTTGAAGCATTTTTCCCGTACTTCGCACCGCTTCCCAGTCACCTTTCTTTCCATTCAGCCAGCCGTTATCAGGTGCATGTTTTTCAATAGTGTCACGGGCAGCATCAGAATGGTCGAACAGCATGTTTTTATCCTGCAGGAAGTTATAGTTCACCCAGAAATAGTTTCTGAACTTTGCTTCGATTTCACGGCGCTCATTGCTGAGCCTGAGCACCTGGAGTGATTGCTGATATTGAGGCGTATTTTTGAGCACTGCCAGATTTACTCCGGCAGCGAGCTCATCTGCCGAGAAATCAGCAATCCTGCGCTGATCCACTTTCAGGGAATACTTTCCGGCCGGTAAACCGCTTACCACGAACCTCTCATTATTGAGTTCTTCATTAAAGGGGAT
>JBQGEO010000646.1:0-4365 GCA_052039655.1 Pararcticibacter sp. | reverse complement strand
GAAGTACAATAAAATATCCAGGCAAGTTTGAAAAGGGAAAGAGAACGGTTTTTCTTGATGGAGAAGCCTATTTTGAAGTGGTAAGAAAGCCTTCCAGCCCATTTGTCGTGATGAGTGATAAAATGGTTGTCAGAGTTCTTGGCACAAGCTTTTTTGTAAAGGCATACAGACATGATAAACGTTTTAGTGTAACCGTGACGACTGGAAAAGTCGCTGTTTTGAGTGAAAATAATACTAGCCAGAAAGAAGTGATCCTAACGCCGAACCAGGAAGCCCTGGTCTACAGAAATAAACCGGAAGTGACCACACAGGAGCTGCCGAGGCCTTCTATTCTTTCACATGAGGGAGCCCGGAGCCGTTTTAATTTTGTCGAAGCGCCATTTTCGGAAGTAATAGCTTCCCTTAGTAAGGCCTATGAGATTCCCGTTGAATATGATGAACAAGCATTGTCTCGCTGTCCGCTTACCGCATCTCTGGGTGACTTGCCTTTCTATGAGAAACTGGAATTGATATGCAAGGCAGTTGAAGCGACATTCGAAACCCGCGATGGAAAGATTGTAATAACAGGAAAAGGATGTAAACCCCATTAAACTAACTGATAAAATCAAAGGAATAATTATGAAAACGTAGAACTCTCTGTAGAAAAAACGGCAGTGGGCCAACACTACCGTTTATGAAGTCAGTCCCAGCTAGAGATATTATAATAACCCGTTTAGGTTATTACAGGGACTTTTTTTGTCGAATTAAAAGGTCAACAACTTCTAAATCAAAATTATGAAAAAAAAACCTATACATGTAGTAATCATGCAAATTACTTTTATTCAGGTTTCTCTGATGCTTGCCCTGGCGGGTGCTGCTATTGCGGGTGAAGGAAAGGCTCAGAACGCTCTTGACAAAAATATATCCCTTCGTTTTGAAAATCAGGAGCTGAAAAAGGTGCTTTCAGAGCTGGAGAAACAGTCGGAAGTACGGTTTATATATAGTTCTGCTATTATAGCTGCAGAACGCAAAGTATCGGTAACGGTGGATACCAGGACGGTTCGTGAAGTTTTGCTTGAGCTTCTTATTCCGCTCAGACTATCTTTTGAAGAGTCGGGAGATGTTGTGCTGATTAAACGAATCCCGGATTTGCCGGCAGTAGAAATCAGAGAAGTGCAAAGGATACGCGTAAGAGGACGGGTTTCAGACGAGAGGGGAGATCCCCTCCCAGGTGTAAGTATCAAGATTACAGGAACAAATGAGGGGACTTCTGCGAATGCGAATGGGGAATATTCTATCCTGGTGAATGCGGGAGCGTCTCTGACCTTTTCTTTCATTGGTTTTTCTCCTCAAATCATTAAGATCAGTGGAAACGGAAATGAAGTCATACAAAATGTAATACTAAAGGTATCAGAACGTTCTTTGGAAGAAGTTGTGGTAGTTGGTTACGGCACCCAGAAACGCTCTGACGTTACCGGATCGGTTGCCTCAGTACCTAAAGAACGTTTGTCTAAGCTACCGGTTAACAATGTCATGCAGGCGATACAGGGAGCGGTATCGAATGTAACGGTATCCCAGGCTTCCTCCATACCCGGGGACGCACCATCGACCCAGATTCGCGGAAGAAACTCCATTAATGCATCATCTGAACCTTATGTAGTAGTAGATGGTATTCCTCTGTCGAGGACCGATGGTTCAGTTAATGACATCAATCCCAACGATATCGAGTCTGTAGAAATACTTAAAGACCCGTCGGCAGTAGCTATATACGGAGTAAACGGCTCGAATGGAGTAATCCTTATTACTACTAAACGGGGTACTACAGGTAAACCAAGTATCCGGTATAGCGGATATACGGGTGTGGAGGATGTAGCCCATATGCTTAGAAATGCTACGCCGGAACAGATATTGGAAAGATATGCCGAGTATGCCCGCATTACTAACACCAGTTTGTACAACGGCGGTCCTGTCAGAAATCAATATGAGTATGATAATTATGTTAATGGAGTAACGACAGACTGGCTGGACGCGGTGACACAGCGGGGGATTGTCCAGAATCACAACGTGAGCCTTTCCGGTGGGAATGAGTTCGGAAAATATTTCGTTTCAGGAGATTATCTTGATCAGAAAGGCGTATTGCTGGGATATAATTACAAACGTTATTCGCTGCGTACGAATACAGATATTAAGCCCACAAAATATATCTCCGTTGGTACTTCATCATTTATTGTTGCGCACAACAGGGATGGAGGAAGGGCGAATCTTTTAAATGCAACGGCTATGAGCCCTTTTGCCAGAATGTATAATGACGATGGTTCACTCACCCAGTATCCTATGTATTCTGAGCAATTGTGGGCGAATCCTTTGCTTCCGACAACCTTAGACCCGGAGCGCCGCCAGTTCAATTTGTCGTTGAACGGATATGCAGACCTGAACTTTGGGGAAATATGGGCACCATTGAAAGGGTTGAAATATAAGCTCAATGCAGGGTATTCGTATGTTCCCGTCCGCATTAACGAATATGAAGGAAAAACGGTGTATAATATGACCGGCCTCGGCCGAATCACGAATAATGAATCACAGACATATACACTGGAAAATATACTCACTTATGCGAAAGATACCGGTCGTCACCATTTTGATTTTACCGGACTATATGCGGCCAAGGAAAAATACTGGCAGCAGGCAATAGCAACCGGACAAGTTTTTCCGAATGATGATCTGAAATGGGGAAACTTAGAATCGGCATCTACACAAACAGTTTCCTCCCAGGCTGATAAGTATCGTTCAGTATCTCAGATGGGGCGTTTGAATTACAGCTATGACAGCCGGTACCTTTTTACTTTCACTGTGCGCCGGGATGGAGCTTCGGTATTTGGCGAAAATAACAAATACGGTACTTTTCCTTCTGCGGCCTTAGCCTGGAATTTACACAATGAGTCATTTATGGAAGGGTATAAGAATGTGGTGAGCAATCTGAAGCTCCGGCTTTCTTATGGTGTGTCGGGGAACGAAGCAATCGGTATCTATCAAACCTTGTCGTTAATGAGTTCGAATTCCCTGGCAATGGGAGGTAAATCTCTTACTTCGCTCAAAATAAATAGCCGGATGGGGAATGATGATCTCAAATGGGAGAGAACATCCGGATTCAACGGCGGGGTTGATTTTGGTTTATGGAACAGCCGGATCAACGGTAGTGTGGATGTTTATAAAACCAATACTTACGACATGCTGCTTTTGCAGCGGATGCCAAGAGCGACAGGATACCAGGAAGTGTGGACGAATATTGGTAAAGTCGCAAATACCGGGATTGAGTTAACTGTCAACTCCAAAAACCTCGTTCGGAAGAATTTTACCTGGTCAAGCACTATTGTGTTCTCGCGGAATAAAAACAAGATTAAGGAAGTTTACGGTGACGGGAAGGATGATGTGGGTAACCGCTGGTTTATTGGACATCCAGTTGGGGTTATTTATGACTATACCAAAGTGGGTATCTGGCAGGAGGAGGATATAACATCCGGAGCTAACCAGGGATGGGATGCTGCTGCGTTGGCTGGTGATCTGAAATTGGCCGATATTAGTGGTCCTGACGGCGTTCCTGATGGAAAGGTTGATGATAATGACCGGAGTATCCTGGGACAAACGGCACCGAAATGGACAGGCGGTGTTACCAATACCTTTTCATGGAAAGATTTTACATTAAGCATTTTCATTAACACCGTACAGGGGGCTCTTCGCAATAATTCCCAGCTTGGGGCTGCCTCTGATGAGATCGGACGCCGCAATGCTCCTGCAGATATAGGATACTGGACCCGCGAGAATAAGAGCAATGAATGGCGATCACTGGGTAATCATTCCAATATACATGGCTATGGATTTCCTTCCGATGCAAGTTTTACCAGGCTGAAGGATGTTACGCTCAGTTACAACGTGCCTAAATCATTAACAAGGAAAATAGGGATTGGAGGTTTGTTGCTGTATGCAAGCGGGCGTAACCTGCACACCTGGACAAACTGGTTCGGCTGGGATCCGGAGGCCCGTGATATAACACGCGGATCTGCAGATTATGAGATCAATTACCCGATGGTAAAGAGTTTTGTTTTTGGGGCTAATATAACTTTTTAGTGAATCGTTAATAACATCAAGATGAGATACCATAAAAAAATATATACACTGCTGGTAATTGTTTCTCTGACAGCAGCTTCCTGCAAAAAAGATTTTCTGGAAGAAGATCCATATTCAAGCTATCGTACAGGAGCTACAGATGCTCAAACTATCGAAGCCCAGGTGATTGGGCTTCATCAGATCTTTGCAGAGCTTTGGGGATGGAGCGGACAGCAAGGATTTCTGGCCTGCTGGCAAATTGGTACAGATGTGGCGAGTGCA
>JBQGEO010000645.1:0-7099 GCA_052039655.1 Pararcticibacter sp. | reverse complement strand
CGCGAAACGATCAGCCGGTCTGAGTTCCTTGTTAAAGCGGGTATAGCCGTTGCTGCAATCCCTTTTGCGTCACTTAGCTGGGGAATTGTCAAAGGAGCTTACGACTACCGTGTAAAACGCCAGACCCTCTATTTCCCAAATCTCCCGAAAGCTTTTGACGGAATAAAACTGGGACAAATATCTGATATTCACTCAGGAAGTTTTTATAACAGGAAAGCGGTGTTAGGAGGAGTTGAGATGCTGCTGAAAGAAAAACCGGACTTCATCTTTTTCACCGGCGACCTGGTCAATAATATCGCCAGTGAGATGAAAGACTATCAGGATATCTTCAGTAAAGTGAAGGCTCCTCTGGGTGTATTTTCATCACTGGGCAACCATGACTACGGCGACTATTATTTTGGCAGAAACCCTTCGCCGGCGAAAGCTAAAAACCTGCAGGATATCAAGGATATTCACCGGATTATGGGTTACGATCTGCTGCTGAACGAAAACAGAAGGCTAAAGGTGGATGGCGAAGAAATAGCCATTCTGGGTGTCGAAAACTGGGGGGCAGGAAGATTTGTCCGCCACGGGCGACTCGATCTTGCGATGAAAGGTACAGAAGATGCATCTGTTAAGCTTCTTCTTTCGCATGACCCTTCTCATTGGCGGGCGCAGGTATTGAACCATACAGACATAGATGCAACTTTCAGTGGCCACACACACGGTATGCAGTTTGGCGTGCGGACTAAGGAATATCAATGGAGCCCGGTACAATATATTTACAAGGAATGGGCGGGTTTATACACAGAAAACCACCAGCAATTATACGTGAATGTGGGATATGGATTTCTGGGATATCCGGGAAGAGTTGGAATTTTACCTGAAATTACGATATTTGAATTAAAGCGCACGTAAGTTTTTTAATCAGAAGCAATTAGATGCCCGACCCCAAGTCTATATTTTTAAGCAGGATAATCAGACAGTGTGCAGACTTTCTTCTATTCAGTAATATTTTTATCGCGCTGTGTGCTGTCGCACAAGCATTGGTAACCTACCGGTTGCTGGGAGTAAAACCAGCACAGCACGTGCTGGCACTACTATTCTGTTCTACTCTCGCCCTTTACAACTTTAGTATGCTGCTGTCAAAGCCGGCAGCGCCAAAGAAATCTCCTTTCAGGAGGGTTCGCTGGATATTCGGTCATTACAGGGTGATGGTTACTTTAACGATTATCGCGGTCATATCTCTCGTTCCACTTACGCTGTTCCTTTCCGTATCCTCTCTTATCCTATTGTCTTTCCTTGCCGTGGTTGCCATCGCTTATAATCTTCCTCTTTTCTCCATAAATGAGAAAAGGTTTGGATTAAGAAATATACCGGGACTCAAGTTATTTCTTATTGCCCTGATCTGGTCGTTAAGCTGCGTTCTGGTTCCGATAGTTGAAACCACAGCGCAGCATATCATCAACGTCTCGGCAGCAGACACAATACTCCTGGTAGGAAAGAGATTCCTGTTCATTGCAGCAATCACAGTTCCTTTTGATATAAGAGACCTTTTCCAGGACCGGTACCACAACCTTAAAACTATACCGGTTATGCTTGGAGAAAAAAAGGCTTATCTCTTCTGCCAGCTACTTCTTGCAGCATACGTCGTCCTCCTGTTCCTGTTTACCCGCGAGTTTGACGGAAATTTCTGGGGACTTACCCTGACCATCATCCTGAGCGGCTGGCTAATTCTTAAATCCTCCATCCGGAAAAATGAATATTACTATTTCTTCTATCTTGACGGAACCATGATCCTTCAGTTCTTAGCCGTCGCTCTTTGCAGCTGGTTATTCAGGTTTATATAACAAACTTATACCCTACTCCTCTGACTGTCTGAAGATAGCGCGGGGTATCAGGATTATCTTCGATCTTCTTCCGGAGCCTGACAATATGCATATCGAGTGTCCTGGTGTTCACATCGGAGTTATATCCCCATACCACCATCATCAGATCTTCGCGGTTAATTACCTTATTGATGTTCTTTAAAAAATAAAGCAGGATCCTGTTCTCGAGGATAGTCAGTTCTATTCTTTGTCCTGCCTTCAAAAGAGAATGAGTATTGGGGTGATGTTCAATATCACCGAACCTGCTTACCTCCGACCGGTCTTGTTTGACGATATATTTCACCTTATTTTCAATCATGGCAACTAATACATCCATGTTGAACGGCTTGGTGACATAGTCGGATACACCGAAATGATAAGCATCTATCTTATCAACATCCTGGGCTTTCGCGGTCATCATGATAATAATCTTTTCAAAGCCCTTCTCCCTGACATTACGGCAAACGTCAGATCCCTGTTTTCCGGGGAGCATCCAGTCGAGAAGAACGATATCCGGCTGTTCTCCAAGAATTAACGATTCTGCGTCATCGCCGTTTCCTGTTTCCACAACGCTATATCCTTCGTTTTGCAAACGATGACTTACCAGAAATCTCAGGTTTTCATCATCTTCAATAATTGCAATCTTTGTTTCTTTTTCCATATTAACTTATTGGTAAAATAACTATAAACTCGGACCCTACTCCAACCTTGCTCTTCAGCATTATTTGTCCGTTCATAAAATTAATGAGTTCTTTACAAAACGCCAATCCCAATCCAACGCTACCCTGCTGGTTATACTGATTCTGGATTCTGTAGAACTTCTTAAATACGTTTTCTGTTTCACTTTTCGGAATTCCGATACCCTGATCTTTAAAGCTCATTACCAGGCGCCCTTTCTCTGTAAATACCCGGATTGAGACAGACTTCCGTCCCGGAAGAGAATATTTATAGGCGTTATCCATCAGGTTTCGAAAGATACTCGTCAGAAGGACGGGGTCTGAATAGAACCATTCAATGCCTTCTATCGAGTATTCAATAGAAAAGTCAGGATATTTGATCTGATAAGCATCTTTTAAATTCCTGATCAACTGGTCCAGATTTATTTTCTCTTTTTTGATCCTGATCGACTGATTTTCAATCTGCGTAAAAGACAGCAATTTATTCATCAGATCATTCAGCTTGTCAGCTTCCTCATCGAGGATCTTTCCATAATGTGACCGTTCGGCATCAGATAATCTGGTTGCGCTCCTGATGTTGTTTCCCGCTATTTTAATTACACTGACAGGCGTTTTAAATTCATGTGTGAGATTATTAATAAAATCATACTGGAGCTTAAACATCCGGCTGTTGATATTCAGGTTCCTGTAAATGAGATATGCAAGCAGTATCAGTGTTCCATATATGAGCAGTATAACTAGCGCAACCGGGATAAAGCGGCGATAGATCTCCTTTTCCAGGTAAGTCTGAGAAGATGTAAAATACAGCTTATAATCCGCAAAGGCGCCGGAAAGCGGGAGATCAATGGAAAGCAGGCCCGGATCAGTATCCATTGATTCGTATACGATAGGCTTAATACTGATCTGCTGATAGAGCTCCTTATGGTTATTCCTCACTTGTAAACGGGCCGGATTTAAAAGAAATGATACAATATCCTGCTCAAAGACCGGTGAAGGGCGCAGATCCCTGAACATCAAATCCTTGAACGTACGAAGATCCTCCTCTCTCGGAATATTCATAAAGGTAACGCGGTTATGTGTCACGTTATAAAAAGTGCCGATATAATCAGCTGACACCGGAAACCTGCTGGTGTCAGCTGAACTGATGTATCCCGAAAACTTTGCAGCCATCCGGTTGAATTCATCCATCTCTCTTATTCTGCCTGTACTTCCGGGACGATTTTCAAACAGCACAACTGAATCGGGGCTTAACTCCCGACCGAATTGATAGATGGCGCGTGGCGTAATCGATAAGTTATAAAACCGGTATGTATTCTTGATCGGATGATTACTTATTTCTGTATTATAAAAGATGAGCCTGTGAACGAAAGCGAATTTCCTTAAAATGGTATCAGCATACTTGACAGCAGAAGCAGAATCCAGATAGCCCTGGTAGAACGATATCTCTGGAACACGGTTTTGAAAGAAATCATTATAGGGCTTAAGAGTTTCTTCCAGGACGTCTATCTTCCGGTTATTAAACTCGTTCTCGATATACTTAACAGTGAGCCTGTGTGCCAGCACAAGGGCAACCACGAGACTTAAACCTGTTAATACCAGAAAGCTCGCATTCAACCAAAAGTTCTTCCGGTACTGAAATCTGGATTTACCCATTCCGGCTATTTCTTTAGATTGTTGTTCAGGAATACCTCAAGTTCCTGGTAAAAGGCCACTTGCCCAGCGGGACTGCCTTGTTCAATATTATCCTTGTTCAAAAGGTATGTAATCGGAACCTTGCGGCTTTTTAATTCCTTGACAAACTGGTTTGTCTCATTTACGTTTACCCTCGGATCTTTCATATACTGAGATACCAGCACCGGAGCCCTGATCTTGTCAGTATGGAATACGGGAGATACAGACCTGAAATAGTCTATTTCCTTTTCAGGATTTCCTACCATTTCGTAATACATCTGTAACATAGGTTTAAAATAGGGCGGGACAGCTTTGATGTAGGTAAACAAGTTTACAAAACCTGACTGAGATGCACCGCACTTGTACAGTTCAGGATGAAAGCACATCCCATACAATGCACTATATCCTCCAAAACCTGTCCCGTAAATGGCTATCCGGTCCTTATCGGCAATCCCTTCCCTGATTAACCATTTTACACCGGCAGTAATGTCCTCCTGAATATCACTGCCCCACTTTTTGAATCCTGCGATCCAAAACTCTTTGCCATATCCTTTCGACCCGCGGAAATTAATCTGTAAAACAGCATATCCCCTGTTTGCCAGAAACTGAACTTCAGAGTTGAAGCCCCATGAGTTCCTGCTCGAGGGCCCCCCATGCGGGATCACCACAACCGGAAGCCCCTCAGGCTTATATCCCCGGGGTAATGTTAAATAACCATTTATCAGGAAATCGCCTCTGCTTTTAAAGGATACAGGGCGCATACTGCACATCTGATCGACCGGCAGTGAGGGGTTAATATCGCTTAGCTTGGTAAGCTTATCCGACATCCGGTTATACAGAAAGAACGCACCGGGAGATCTATCCGTAAAGGTTCTGACAATAAACTTTTGCTCAGCGCTATCCTTGCCTGTAATTCTGATCTCCGTGTCCGGCAGAAGGGATTCTAACCTGTTGTATACTTTCTTGGCAGAGTCGTGGAGATAATGCCGCTTGCCTTTCCATGTTTCGAATCCAGCATAAAGCAGTCTTTGATGCAGGCGGGAGTAACCGGCCTCGGCAACGTCGACTGAATCATGACTAAAGATTGTGCGCAGCTCTTTACCCGAAATACAATCGATCTCAACAAGTGCCATCTTGTCCCTGTTCTGGTTGGATAAAGCATAAATACAATGCGGCCTGGCCTTATTGAAAGCAACGAACGTAATCTTATTCTTAAAATTACTGGTGATCACCGGCCGGAATAATTCATTCTCATTAGGTCGGAAAAGGAGTGTTTCATTGACGCCGTCACTAGCCATAGCAAGCTTGAGCTTGCCGGCTTCATCTGAAATCCATTGCAGGATGTTGCCGGGATTCCTTTCTGCAATTCTGAGCTTGCCGTTACTGATATTCAGCCTATAAGCATCAAAAATCGTTGAATCTCTCTTGTTTATAGCTATAAGAAGCTCATTATCGGGGACCCTGTTCTGAATGATAAATTTCAGCCTGACATTTCTCTCGGATAAAAGATGCCTTAAATTCCTGCCATCTTTTTGAACAGCAAACAGGTCGGGATCTTTCCCTTTCCCGCTATCCTTCATATAGACGATCTCGTTGTTGTTCGCCCAGAAATACACGGAAATATTAAACGGAGATTCGTCACTTACCCTTACGGCATCATTGCCATTGATCTTCTGAACGAAGATATTCATCCGGTTTTTATAGGGCTGCAGAAATGATATATAATTTCCATCGGGTGATACCTGAAATCCGGTTTTCCTGGGGTTTCGGAAAAAATCACCGGCGGGAATAAGGTCTGCCCGTTTTTCCTGACTACACGACGCCAGTAAAAACAGGATCAATATCAGGGAATACGTTTTGAACTTTATTATCATAAGTTACTACATCACAAATTATCGGCCCCGCAGCGGACTTATTATTCTAAAACACTAAATTAAAGCTTTTACTCAGTCAACCACGTAACAATTAAAATACAGCTATCCTCCCTTTGGAAACCACCCTCTGTCAGAAATAAATATACTACTCCACATCAGGAAAAACATTTAACTCGTTATATTCACAATTGGTTTTGTGTTGTAATACGATGAAGAGAATATTCCTGCTTTTGTTTCTTGCCCTGAATTTAGCAACCCTCTCAGCCCAGACCGACCCGGCTGGCCATCTGGCATCGCAGTATCTGCAAAGCGGCGACTGGGAAAAAGCCTTAACGGCATACAGGAACTTGTTCAACCAGGGAAGGAATCCCCAGCATTACGACCAATACATCGCCGTTTTATTAAAGCTGAAAAAATATGATGAGGCAAAACTGGTGGTGAAGAATATGATGGCCGCCGATGGTGATTCTTATATCTACAAAGTGGACTACGGCCGGATCCTGCAAGAGGAAGGCAGCCAGGAGAAAGCAGATAACTGGTACAAGGGCCTCATCAGAGATCTGCCGGCCAATGAATATGCAATTCGTGACCTGGCTGTTACATTTTACAGGGCAAATGCATATGATCATGCGGTAAAGGCTCTTCAAAACGGCAGGAAACTTCTAAAGAAAGAAGACGCGTTCACATTTGATATCCTCTCTCTTTATCGCTTTCAAAAGAACAAGGAAATGCTCTCTGAGGAATATCTGAATCTTCTTGCAGAAGAACCGAACCCATCTTTGCTGAATCAGGCAAAAAGTACTTTTGCTTCCGTATTTGAGTCAGTGGAGGATTATGCGGTCTTAAAGAATGCCTTGCTCCGAAGACTCCAGAAAAGACAAGATCATCCGGCCTGGTCAGACCTCCTTTCGTGGGTATATTTACAACAGCGCGACTTCGATCAAGCCTTAAAGGCGAATATTGCAACAGACAAAAGACTGAAGGAAGATGGCTACCGTGTGTATGGAATAGCCGAAGCCCTGATATCTAA
>JBQGEO010000644.1:0-8785 GCA_052039655.1 Pararcticibacter sp. | reverse complement strand
CAAGGCCGATGGCGATGTTGTAAAGGCTGTTGTTCTCATCCCTGAAGTTGCCGGGCGCACTGTTGCCCGGAAAATCGGCATTGACCTGGTTATAGCTTACATTGGTGGTCAGCTCAACCAGGTTATCGAAGAATTTGAAGTTACTGTTTAGCCTGCCGCCTATTTCGCCCCGTTTTGAGCCGATGGAAATCCCTTTGGCATCCCGCTTAAAGAAAGTGGTGTATACATTGGCCGTTTCCGATCCTCCGCTTACGTTGACCACCTGGCGGTTACTGAACGGGTTCTTATTTGTGACTACATCGTACCAATCCGTTCTCGCTCCTTTATCATCTCCAAGTCCGAGAGCAACATATTCGTCACCCGAAAGCAGTTCCGGTTTTCTCCGGACACTCTCTACGAAATACTCGGAAGTGAAATTAACGGCTGCCTTTCCGGCTTGCGGCCTTTTCGTGGTGATGAGGATGACACCTCCCGATGCCCTGGTTCCGTATATAGCGGCGGCTGAGGCATCCCGCAACACGTTGACCGATTCAATATCTTCTTTGGCAACTGAATTGATATCGCCGCCTGGCACCCCGTCGATCACGACCAGCGGCCCCTGTGAAGCTTTAACGGAATTAACCCCTCTCAGTTGCAGGGATACACTGGCGTTAGGGTCAGACCCATTGCCGGAGGAGATATTCAGTCCGGGCACCTTCCCCTGAATTGCGATCAGGGGCGAAATGCTGCCCGCAACCAGATCGTCCTGTTTCAGGTTCGATACGGCGCTGGTGAGTTCGCGCCGGTCAATGGAACCATAACCAACCACGACCACCTCGCTGAGGGTGTTAGTCTGTTCCTGTAAACGTATGCTCAGGTCCGGCTGAGTGGATGTTACCCGCACTTCCTTTGTCACGTAGCCGATGTAAGAGAAGATCAGTGTAGCACCGGCAGCGGGTACAGCGATTTCAAAAGCACCGTTCTGATTAGTAGATGTTCCTCCCGAAGCGCCCTTGATCTTTACACTTACGCCGATCAGTGGCTCCGATCCATTTGAGTTCGTAACGGTACCTTTAATAGTTGTTTGTTGAATCTTCGCTGCATATGAGGTTTTGTTGCCAGGGGCTGCATACAGACGCCCTCCGAGCAAAATGCAGCCAAGCAGGATAGGTAAAAGCCATTTCTTTTTACTTTTCATACCGGGTTAATTTTAGGTCAATCAACAGCGCTAAACAGACCGGTTCAGCTGTTGGTAGAGACTTGATTTCCGGGACGCTGCCCGCGACAGATCTGTTATAAGTTCTGTTATTGAATGCGGGAGGTTTCGCTATACCGGTTTCCTAGCTGCTGGTAATTTGATGGTTTGATTAATTTTGTTTACTGTTTACTCCGTCTTTATACAAAATCCGATGCTTTGCACTAAGAAGGGTGTCAGAAGAGGCCTGATTCTCTCAGACTTTTTCAGCATCCGGGGGAGGGCCCGACAGCCCTTGTCTTAAAGTTAAATGCTTGTTTAAATTTCCCATAGAATCTTTGATTAAGTAGCAGGTCAAAGTTCTGCAAATGCTTTTATACCCGTTTTTATTCCTGTGGGAAACTCATTAAAATCTAAATTTGAATAATGTCAAGGGGTTGATATGTAGGGATATGTGTTTCTAATGGATGTGTAGAATCTAACTTTATTCTTTTGGATCTCCATTACTTATACCCAGATCTCAGCAGTCATCATCATCTTTACAGGAAGAAAAAACTGTAAGACCCAGGGCTAAACCCATGAAAAGGAATTTTGAAAATTTGTTCATATTGATGTGTTGAGTAAAAAACATGTCCTTTTACAAGTACGGTGCCGTCCGTGGCTGGTGATTTTAACAGGTCGTTATTTTCATTGGAATTTTTTTGAACAACTTATCATTCGCGATGTTATTGGGTATAATCGGCCATGAGGCCGTTTTTTTTTTAGCTTAGGCCGGTCATCAGTGTGAAGTATCTTCCGGGACAATAAGCCGGCCGGTTAACTTCTTTATTAATGAAAAAAGTATTCGTTTTATTCTGGTTATCATTTTTCTTTTATTTCGTTTTTGTTCATCCTGCGATTATCTACTACGGCGCGTCCTTTCCTAAAACCAATCTGGCATACAGCGATGCAACATGGGCTTTGGTCTGCCTGGGCTTAAGTCTTTTTCTCTGGTTGGTGGTTCTGCTGGTCAGCTTCTACCTTTTATTTAAATACTTCGTGGGGGCTGCGAGGAATACGAATTATATAAAAAAGCAGGGCAGAAGGCGGGAAGCAAGGGTTATCAGTTCTGCTGCTGCAGGTGATCAGGCAGGGAATTTACTTTTGGAGTTTGATAACCTTCAAAACGAAAGGGTACGGCATAGGATGCTTTTGAAAAGCGATGAGGCAGCTAACCATACACCTCATTCTGGTAGCCTTGTTGCGCTGCGAATAGATGAGTCATTTTCCAGGTTTCCGTACGTTGCTCTGGAAGAAAGCGCCCCCAGGGCCAGATGGACCTGGATGATTCTATGGGCGTTTCTCCCTTTTCTCATTGCCTACGCGTACTTTTTTGTCTATAATCTTGAAAGTGCAGGATATGGCTGGCGTTTTATGAGTCTGGACCATCCGCTTCTTATTACTCCCTTGGTGCTCCTGTTTTTCTCAGTCATTATCTGGGCCATTTTTAAATTTATAATTTTGCGAAAATTGAATATCGGGAAAGATACCCTGATCCTTAAATTCAACGGGAGAAGAGCTGTGGCAAAAGTGCTGGCATTAAAACAAACAGGAACCTACATCAACGAGCAGCCCGAAGTTGAGTTCGAGATCGAATTTCCCGATGCTTCAGGCCGTACAAATCTTACCAGCATAAAAAAGATCGTTCCGCTTATTGAGCTGTCGGGCATAAAAGCTGGAGATGAGGTCGTGATATTTTACGACCCGCAGAATAAAGACAAGGCACTTTTTGAAAAAGATATAGAAGATAATTAGTATGAAAATAATAAACCTGACGATCATCCTGTCGGCAATGCTTGGCATAAGCAGCTGCGACTGGGTATCCCAAAGCATAAAAGAAACAAAGTCCGGAAGTCCAGCAACCCGGGTAAGTCCGGATGTCGTCCCGGAGGCGACTGTTCCTGCTGAAAAAGTGGAGCTGAAAGAATTTGCAGCATCGCCGGAAGCATTGGAGCGTGCAGAGGAGGCGTTCAGAAATCTTCCCGGCCTGAAGGGGAAGAAGATAAAAATTTACAAGTCTATCCATTTTTACGATAATCACCGTATTATACTATCCATACAAAATCCTGATAATAAACGGTATGTAGACGAGTATGAGTATCGCCAGGGAACCTGGCAGGGGCCCAAGCCTGTAGTGCTTTCAATACGTGAAAACATAGATAAAGATGTTGTTGATCTGGACAGCATCCCTTTCCGGAATGCATCCCGTGTGTATAAAAGCCTGAAGGAGAAGTTGAAGTCAATAGGGGGGAACACGAATGACATCACTGTATATGTTATAACCTTTAACGGGAAAATAAGATGGCATCCAAGCAGTATATCCAATGAGCGCTTTAACTACGACATTGAGTTTAATACAGACGGATCCCTGAAATCCTTTGAGGGGGAGTGAAAATTCTTATTATCCAATTGTTCTTTTTCTCAACCATCTCCGGACCGGCTCGTCATACCATTTCAGACTTGCGTATGCCAGAATAATACTTCCGGTCAGGATCAGCAAGGCGTAGGGCCAGGCTTCTGTGATGGTCACACCTTTTTGATTGCTGATCCAGGCGACATAAAAGTATACCAGGGGATAATGTACCAGGTAAAGCGGGTAGGATATATCCCCTAAAAATTTGCAGATCCTGCCTTCAATCCGGCTATGAATCACGCCGCTGGCACCGAGGTAAACAATTAGCGGAAAAATGAAGATGATACAGACTGATTCATAAATTCCATTCATCCAGAGATGCTCTGCACCGCCTATGCGCGGCATATATAAAACGAGGGCGATCAACAGGCTGCACCAGAGAAAGGCGTTCTTGATACGGGCTGGTTTGGCTATGCGTGAAAGGAGCAATCCGGCAAAAAAGGGGTACATCGTACGGGTGATGCCTATGCGAAGATGTTCTGAATTAAGTGTCCAGCCGCCGCTGACGTCTCCGTTGGGACTGGTAACTGCCAGATGAGCGAGAGCTATAGCCGCCGCTGCAACCAAAATACCCAGCGCTGTTTTTGAGAGTTTCCGGATGCCGATCGCGTACAGGATATTCGCAATGTATTCAAAGAATAACGACCAGCCCACGCTGTTAAGCGGGTGCATCTCCTGCCAGCCACGTATATCCATAGACAGAGGGACAGGCAAAATCGTATAACCGATGAGCATCACCAGCAGCATCTTCCACAGCGGAACGGTGTGAATGAGCGGCCAGATCGTCGAATCGGTAAAATAAAACCCGATCGCCCCCAGGGTCATCCCCAACACCACCATCGGTTGCAGCCGTTCAATCCTGCGCCTGAAGAAAGTACCGATCGACATTTTATGCCAGCGGTCGTCATAGGCATAGCCGATCACAAAGCCGGACAGCAGAAAGAAAAAGTCGACAGCCAGATAGCCGTGGTTGACCAGGATATCCAGGTGTCCCGTTCCTAACGGTTCGGTCAGGTGGAACGTCACGACGATAATGGCAGCGACGCCCCGTAATCCATCCAATATGGGGTAATGCGGTTTTACTGAAACGTTGTAATGATTCATTGGTCTCTATGTTCCCGTATTTTAATCTTCATGCTTGTCCGGGATTGCTTATAATTGTTGTTTAAAAGCTTGTAAAATTAAATAAATAAGCTGTCTGAGCGCGGTTAAACAGTCTCATTATTTAGACGAATAGTCTCATTTTAGTCCTGTAGATGTAAAGAAAATGTTTGCATGAATTCCCCCTCCGGACAGAATTTTTTTATAATTTTATCCCTAAGCATCCTCAAATCTCTGCTTTGATAAGTCGGAGTTTATTGTTGAGATGCCCGCCAGTTAACTTAAGCAACCTGAATAAACCCAAGAAATGAATAGAATAGTTCTGACAGCTGTGATCATATTAAATGCATGTGTAAGCTTTTCACAGAATCTCTCGCTAAAATGGGAAACAGATACTTTATTCTTAAAGCCTGAATCTGCATTATACGATCCGGTTGATAAGGTGATTTACATCTCAAATATTAATGGAGATTACCTCGCCAGAGACGGGAACGGATTTATCTCAAAAATAAACCTGAATGGAAAGATTGAAGATCTGGAGTGGTGTTCGGGCCTGGATAACCCGCAGGGACTGGGGCTTTTTCGGGGTAAGTTATACGTGGCTGATATAGATAGGGTTGTAAGGATCAATGTGAAGGAATCAAGGATTGAGAAAGAGTTTAAAATAGAGGGAGCAGAGTTTTTGAATGACATCACGACGGATAAAAATGGAGATATCTACGTCTCTGATTGCCGGAAGAATAAAATATACACAATCTCAGATGAAAAGGTGAAACTCTGGTCGGATGATCCCGGCTTGTCGACCCCTAACGGCCTGCTTTGTACTGATAAAAATTTATTCATTTTAAATATGGGACGGGGCGATGTCTTCATCGGGGACAAAGGGGGTAAAAGCCTGGCCCTATTTTGTGATGGCATTAAGAACTGTGATGGGATTGTCAGCGATGGAAAAGATGGCTATTTTATCTCCGGCGCATGGCAGGGACAGATCTTTCACCTTAATAGCAAGGGCGAAAAAAGGCTGGTACTGGACTTGGGGGAGAAAAAGACTATCACCGCTGACATAGAGTTTATACCGGAGCATAAATTATTGATCGTTCCCACCCTGGATAAAACGGTATTGGCTTATAAGTGGGAGTAAGTGTTTCTGATATTCGCCTTTATCATAAATATCAGAGCTGAATAAAAAACATTCAGTAGCTTTGTCTCATGTTAAAGACTTCACGTAAATCGGATTTGGTGTAGTAAACAATCTGTACATTCTGTATAGATTGTCCTTTCGTTTGCTCCCGGAAAATTCTATCCGGAGCTGATTTTCATTTATAGATTTTGACTTTTTGAACCTGCGTGCAGTTGCAGAAGCATCATTGTGCTTTCTGTGCACGCAACACTTTAAAATAATGAGCAACGAATTTAAAGCTACGATTGATTTAAATTTTTATGGCTGGAATAACATGCTAGACCAGCTGAAACAAGGATCAGAATACAAGGCTTTGCCCCACGGCCGGGTGTGCATAGTCCATCGGACTTGCTATGAAGTGATTTCCGGAAATGGACAGTTTCAATGCGAACTTGCCGGAAACATGATATATGGAAAGTCAGACTTTGAATTGCCTTGTACAGGCGATTGGGTGATCTTTCAACCATTCGACGGCGGAAAAGGAGTTATTGTTGGGATGCTGCCCCGTGAACGTACCTTGTATCGCAGGAAAAGCGGAACAGTTGCCGACAAACAAGTCATTGCTTCGTATGTAGATAAGGCGTTTATTGTTCAAAGCCTTGATGATAACTTCAATGTTCGCAGAGCCGAGCGTTTCATGATTCAGATACTGGAAGAAAATATCCGGCCTGTTTTGGTTCTTACTAAAGCCGATTTATGTTTTGATGAACAGAAAGTTCGAGAGCAACTTGGCCACATTGTTCGTCAGATGCCCGTCTTTTTCACCAGTATTCTTTATCCCGGGAAGATTCTTAAATTAAGAGAATCCATAGCAGATGGAGAAACTGTGGTATTTGTGGGGTCTTCGGGTGTAGGGAAAAGTTCTCTGGTTAATGCGCTTTGCGAAAAACCGGTATTACTCACCTCCGGGATCAGCCAATCCACCGGAAAAGGACGGCATACTTCTACCCGACGGGAAATGGTATTGATGGAGGGTTCAGGAATCCTAATCGATACCCCGGGTGTGCGTGAATTTGGCCTGGCTGTTGACAATCCCGGATCTGTTAATGAAATATTGGATCTTTCTGACTATGCAGAATCATGCCGCTTTAAGGACTGCGGGCATATCAGTGAACCTGGCTGTGCCGTTCTAAAAGCGGTACAAGACGGAGTAATAGACCGGAAAGTGTATGAGAGCTACCTGAAACTCCGGCGGGAAGCGCTGTTTTTCTCCTCTTCTGAGCACGAAAAGCGTAGAAGAGATAAATCTTTTTCAAAAGTAGTAGAAGAGGTGAAGAGAAATAAGGCGAACCCTTAAGCGCTGTCCAGGCAGTGCAGGTATTCTTTGGAAGGAATATCTGCACTGATTTTGCTGACTTTTCAAATTATTTTTCTATTATTGCATAACTGGTTATGTAATTGACTATATGAATTTGTTTGAAAAGACCGGCAAGATGGCATTAGGAAGCCGCCTGCGTTTGTTTACAGCACGTATCACTGAAGATGCTGCGAAAATATACGAGCTCTATGATGTTGATCTTGTGCCGAAATGGTTTCCCGTATTCTTTGTTCTTTCAGAGGACGGAGAAAATACCGTTACTGAGATAGCCAATCAGATAGGGCATTCGCAGCCTTCTGTGAGCAAAATTGTAAAAGAGATGATAGCGGGCGGCCTGGTTAAGGAAAATATGAAGTCTTCGGATAAACGCAGGACCGTTGTAGCTTTGACAAAAAAGGGAAAAGCCATCTCTGAAAGGCTGAGAGTACAGTGCTCGGATGTTGATGCTGTTATTGACAGCATTATTTCTGAAGCACGAACGAATCTTTGGGAAGCGCTGGAAGAATGGGAATACCTTTTGGATCAGAAATCATTGCTGAACCGGGTTCAGGAACAACGAAAGCGAAGAGAGGGCAGGGAGGTAGAGATTGTGGAATACCAGGAAAAATATCAGGAAGCTTTTAAGTCGCTTAATGAAGAATGGATCTCTAAATATTTCGTAATAGAAGATACTGACCGCAAGGCGCTGGACAATCCGCAATCCTACATATTGGATAATGGGGGCAGGATATTTGTGGCTTTATACAAGGGGCAGCCTGTTGGGGTATGCTCATTGATAAAGATGAATGATCCGGATTACGACTACGAGTTAGCCAAAATGGCTGTGTCACCTGCAATGCAGGGAAAAAATATCGGCTGGCTACTTGGACAAACAGCCCTTCGCGCAGCCAGGGAACTGGGGGCTTCTAAGTTATACCTGGAAAGCAACACGCTATTGACACCCGCGATAAACCTGTATCATAAACTAGGGTTTAAAAAAGTATTTGGGCGTGCAACGCCTTATGCGCGTGCTAATATTCAGATGGAATTAAGCCTGGTCGAAGATTAATTTTATCTGGCCGCTGGAAAAGGCAGTATGAAGCGATTTTTAAGGTGCTGTTGAGGCCCTCGTGCGGAACGGTCCGGGACCGCTGGTGAGCTGGTTCGACACTCGGCCGACCCCTCGTGCGGACAGCTTCGGCAAAAAGGTACAAAAGTGCACATTTTCGGCTGAAGGAGGGTGGCAGAGGGCTACACTAATAGTGTGCATCCGGGTTTATTGGAGACTTCTTTTATAGATAATAATTGGTCTTTTGCGAATCCATTTCCACATGGTATTGAATTATTCAGTTCCAGTATTCATCCTTCACCTTTGATCTGGTTTGTACTTAAAAATATCGAAGTTACTAACTCCTTATTGACAATACAAAAGATCTCCGGTGTGAAATTTGCCCACGACATCACCGCTGTATTTTGAGTTGATGACGAACAGCAGGCCTTTGAAATGCGGGTTCTGCTGACCTTTTTCAATGGTTTTCTTTTCTTTGTCGATTGTAATACTCATCGTGCTGTTCCCTTGGT
>JBQGEO010000643.1:0-1986 GCA_052039655.1 Pararcticibacter sp. | reverse complement strand
GTGCGAAGGCGTTAAAGGACAGAGGGGTCCCGGTAATTGCTGACGGAGGGATTAAGCAGACGGGAGATATTGTAAAAGCGATTGCCGCCGGAGCAAGCGCTATTATGGCTGGTTCACTGTTTGCGGGGGTTGAGGAATCTCCTGGTGAAACGATCATATATGAGGGCAGAAAGTTTAAGTCTTATCGTGGAATGGGATCGGTAGAGGCAATGGAAAAAGGCTCTAAGGACCGTTATTTCCAGGATGAAACAGACGTGGTTACAAAGCTGGTTCCGGAAGGGATAGTGGGCCGGGTTCCTTACAAGGGAACACTTGCAGAGGTGATCTATCAGTATATAGGCGGCCTGAGAGCGGGTATGCACTATTGCGGTGCGGCAAATATAGGGGATCTTCAGAATGCCCGTTTCGTCAGGATAACGGCGGCGGGAATGCGGGAAAGCCATCCTCACGACATCACAATTACTAAAGAAGCTCCTAACTATACGAGCAGCCGGTAAGGGAGTTGAAAGTTGAAAGTTCAAAGTAGAAAGTTTAAGAGGAGAAGTTTTAAGATTGGTGTGAGAGAGTGGGGTGTGCTGAAATCTTATTGCTGAAGGCGGGCTAGCCGTCATATAGTTTTTTAAAGGTCTGTAGTAAAATACAGGCCTTTTTTATTGTGTTGTTTTTCAGTGTGTTGGGGTTTTGTATTTAATAAAAATTGAAATTTATTTGGAGGATATCTTTTAATAACCTTATTTAGTCTATAATTTTAGTAGATTATAAATGAGCCGCTATATTTTCTCTCCATGCCGTTGCTGTTGTTGCTGTATCTGAAGTGCACGATTCTAATCTATGCTCCTTTCATACTCATTGTTTAAATCTTTCAATTGAACCCAATACATTTTAACAGATGAAATTTTTTCTACGCAGATTTATTGTATCCATGCTTCATGTGATGCTCTTATTGCCTGTACATTTCCAGGCACAGGCTCAGGGCAATAATTTTATTATAGTATCCGGAAATATCGTCGACCAGGAAACCAAACAGCCGCTGGATGGGGTAAGTGTGCTGGTGAAAGGTACTGTTACCGGTACTACTACAGATACGAAAGGTAATTTCAGCCTTAAGACAAGGGCGAAATATCCGTTTGTTCTTCAATTCAGAAGTGTAGGTTTTCAGCCCCAGGAATTTGAAGTGAAAGGACCTGAATCTCAATTGAATATTGCTCTTTTGACTCAAACTATACTGAGCAAGGAGGTCGTGGTAACGGCATCGCGTGTTGAAGAGAGCATCTTAAGGTCGCCGGTAGCTATTGAAAAACTAGATATTCGTTCCATAAGAGAGAGTCCTTCTCCGAGCTTTTATGATGCGCTTGAGAATATCAAAGGGGTGCAGATGACTACATCGAGTCTCACTTTCAAGATCCCCAACACACGCGGATTCAATATCCCGAGTAATTATCGTTTTATGCAGCTGGTAGACGGGGTAGATATGCAGGCTGCTACTCTTGGAGTTCCTCTGGGAAACGCAGTGGGGCCAACGGAGCTGGATATTGCGAGTGTAGAGATCACTCCTGGTGCGGCGTCTGCTCTTTACGGGATGAATGCGATTAACGGTATGTCGAACCTGCTGACAAAAAGCCCCTTCTTATACCAGGGATTGAGTCTGTATCAGAAAACCGGTTTGAACCATACCGGCGGGACGGGACGTGAATTGAGTAATCTTACGGAAACCGCCATCCGGTTTGCAAAGGCATTTAATAATAAATGGGCTTTTAAGATCAACGCCAGTTATATGCGGGGTACAGACTGGCTTTCGGATACCCGTCGGAATCAGAATCCTAACAATTTAAAAACAGCTAATCCTTCGTTTCCTGAACTGAACGGGGAGAATAATGCTGTATTCGACGGATGGAACAAATATGGAGATGATGCGCTGGCCGGAAGTAACACTGTTTCGGTAACAGGACTGACCATCAACGGACAGGGTAATCAGACTCTTACGGT
>JBQGEO010000642.1:0-3676 GCA_052039655.1 Pararcticibacter sp. | reverse complement strand
TAATTCCCCAGTACCCAGAGGGTTTTCGTGGCAGTATGGGTTCCCGATTGCCAGATATCTCCGTAATCGCCGCCTGCCGGTGTTACTTTTATCAGCAGGAACCTGTTCTTGTGGCCCCATCTTTCAGCGGACATCGCTGTCCAGTAAGACCAGGAAGAGACATTCGCATATACCAGGTCACAATGTATTACTTTAGACATATACAGTGCTATATCCATGTAAGATGCCTTATCAAATCCGGGAAATTCATTCGCATTATAGCCATCTCCCAGCATGCTCCATTCGGTCTGCCAGGCTTTAAGCCCTGCAGCTTTAGCACTTTGATCAACCTTAGTCCTGGTAGAAACCAGGGATTGCCAGGTGCCGTCAGTCCAGTAACTATGCCCGGCTATAACAGGTGCTACATGCTCCAGGTTGCCCACGTAATTGGATGAAGCAGAATTAAACAGGTTATTGATGACGTTCTTTCGGCCCGGATCCCCGTCAGCTTCGTATACATCATTCCAGGCTGCCGACTCGGCCAGCAATATTTTAGTGTTGAGTCCTTTATCTTTAATCGCTTTGTCCAGTTCCACCGTCAGCTTTTTTATCTCACTGTTTTGCCAGGCGGTCCCTTCCTGTCCCGGTTCATTCCAGTTATGCTGGGGCTCATTGACGGGGCTGATATAGTCGAAGCGCGTACCGTTGTTGTTGAAATGTTCCAGCACGGAAGCCATATATCCTGCAAAATCATCATAATGCTCGTCTTTCAGATTCGAGTATGCGCCCATGGCGGAATATCCCTTGCCGTTCCGGGTATAGTTAACAGGCGGCGTATTGCTGAACATCACAAACTGTTCACATCCGTAGCTCTTAGCTTTGTTCAGAAAGTATTGCTGTCCGGCCTGTTTCGTCCAGTCAATGGAGCCAGTAACGGGATCGATAAATGCTTCGGCCCGTCTGCTTACATCTTCAATATCGCTGGCAGATCCCTGCTGTGCGGTTCCGCCTCCCAGGTTGAATCTCCATCCCGAAAGTCCGATCCCTTCGGGCTGGCCATTTTTTACCTCCCTGGAAAAGAGTAATTTCGCGATCCCTTCACGTTCACTTTCCGACCAGCTGTTGCCGATATAATTGGCATACCAGCAATCCGAGGCCGCAAAGCTTTCAATAGTCTGGTACTTTTTCGTGATGTCGATCACGACCTTTTCTTCACCGTTACTGACAGTTCTGGTATCCGGGGCAATAGTGGGCGCAGGGGCCTTATTACAGCCGCTTGTAATAGCCGATACCAGGAGCAGAATTTGTTTGATGTTCATGTATGATTTTATTTAGGCCCCTCTTGGATGGAGGGGCCGGTCAATTGTCTTCTTTTAAAAATTTGGATTCTGAACGATGCTGCCACCAGAAAGCTGAATCTCTGTATTGGGGATCGGAAACAGCAGGTCGCGGTTTTCCTGGAAGGTAATACCTTTATTGCTGTTCTCCCGCTGGTTGCTGCGTTCGTATTCATCAGTCGACTCCTGCATATTGTAGCGAACAAATGAACCGTTAGGCCCCATGATATTGGCGATAGCTTTTTTGCCGTTATCGTCGGTCCAGCGGCGGATATCATAAAGGCGCTGAAATTCGAGTGCCAGCTCCAGTCGTCTTTCCAGCCTGATAGCGTTGCGCAGTGCGGTGCCGGAAGCTGTTACCGGAGGCAGGTTGACACTTGCGCGGCCGCGCACCCTGTTCAGGGCCTGACGTGCATCGGCATCGCGGCCAACTGCATTGGCTGCTTCTGCGTACATCAGCAGTACGTCGGCAAAACGGAGCAAACGCTGGTTGAGATTATTATGATTGCCGTCGTAGGGTGTAGGACGGAGGTTGTGAGGAATGTAGAACTTCCTGTTGATGCGCGCCGATTTATGCTGGCCAGGAGCGATCACATAGTTCTTTGCTTCAGGAGTGTCGTCTCCGGCTACATCATCCCCGTTCTTCACGATGGTCCATCTTAAACGCTCGGTGTCGCCGGCATCTTTGAACGCTTTCTCCAGGTTACTGGTGGGTAAGCCCCATGACCACCCGGAATCATTGCGGGAGCCTGTAAATACCGGGAGCCGGCTGCCCAGGTTGTACGTGAGGTCGGAACTATACTGCACCTCAAAAAGCGATTCAATACTGTTGTTATGTTCAATCGACCATACATCTCCGAAATTGGGCAAAAGGTCATATTGATTTGACTGGATAACCTGTCCCAAAACATCCAGCGCTTCGTTATATTTCTCCTGGTAAAGGTATGCTTTGCCGAGGTAGCCCATGGCTGCACCCCTGGTAGCACGGCCGAGGTCGGCGGCAGGATATTCACTTCTAAGCGGAAGATCGGCGATCGCATCCTGCAGATCCTGCTCGATCTGTTTGTAAGTTTCCTGGACGGAAGCTCTTGTAATGCCCAGGATCTCACTGGGTAACTTCATCTCGGTGATCAGTGGCACACCTCCGAAATTTTTAACCAGTTCGAAATAGTTAAAAGCACGGAGGAACTTGGCTTCAGCAATGATCCTCTTTCTGAGGGCCTCATTTTTGATGGGTGCACCGGGGACCTTGCTGATCACGATATTACATCTCAGGATGCTCTTGTAGCGATATTGCCAGTAATTGCTGATAGGACCATCCTGACTTGGGTTACCATAGTGGGCCGTCCGGAGCCAGTCGCTTTGCGATTGTGTCGTGTTTCCCATCCAGAGGTCGTCTGAGGCCATTTCGAAGCCGACACTGGGTGCTGCTATTTGCCACCAGTCATCCCAGAATACACCCTGATAGGCGCCTGTCAGCTGCTTGAGGCATTCTTCTTCTGTTTGAAAGTAAGTGTTAAGATTTTCCTTTCCGAGCACCGGCTGGTCCAGGAAGTTCGAGCAACTGCTGAACGAATATAAAAATGTACAGCAGATAAATATTTTCAATGCATGTTTCATCTCTGTTGCAGATTAAAAGTTAACGTTTACACCAAATAGGAATGTACGGGGATTGGGGTACGCGATATTATCAATCCCTGCTTCCAGAACGCCCCCCAGGCCTGCCCGTTCCGGATCCATTCCGGAGTAACCGGTGATAGTGAAAAGATTCTGACCGGAGGCGGATAATCGCACTCCCATGCCTTTCGTTATTTTCTTGGGAAGCGTGTATCCCAGTTGCAGCAAGTTGCAGCGAAAATAGGAACCATCCTCTACAAAGAAAGAGGATACTCGCTTGAAGTTGAGGTTTGAATCTTTATCAGAAAGACGCGGGTAGAAATTGCTGGTGCCTTCACCTCTCCATGCTTTATCGTAAGCATCTGCATATACATTCTGTCCATCCGCACCCGAATAGAACCCAGCCATTGCACTATTGTAAATATCGTTGCCAAATGTTCCGTAAAAATTAGAAACCAGGTCGACGTTCTTATAGGACAAGCGGATATTCAAACCAGCTGTTAGATCAGGAAATGCTTTGCCGATATATGTTTTGTCCTTTTCATTTAGCGTTCCGTCACGATTCAGGTCTTTGAAACGAATATCGCCGGGCACAGCATACGGCTGGAGGATTTCCCCATGCTCGCCGGTATGGCTATTTATTTCTGTCTGATTCTGGAATATCCCATCCGCTACATATACATAAAAACGGCTGATCTCTCCCCCCTCTTCGTTCCTGGTAATAAAGACATAGAAGAAGCCGC
>JBQGEO010000641.1:0-9219 GCA_052039655.1 Pararcticibacter sp. | reverse complement strand
ACGGAGGAACAGCAGCTGGATTTATCATTCATGCCGGCAATAAGATCATTTATTATTCAGGGGATACAGCTTTAACCCAGGAGATGAAATTGACAGGGGAGCTCTACTCCTTAGATGTAGCTTTTCTTCCGATAGGCGACAATTTTACAATGGGTGTAGATGACGCTATTGTCGCTTCTAAATTCAATAATTGTACCGAGATCATCGGAATGCAATACGATACCTTCGGCTACCTTAAAATAGACAAAAAAGAAGCCCTCGCGAAATTTGAACATGCAGGGCTTAATTTAAGACTCCCGGAAATCGGAAGTACGATTGAACTATAGTATTAGAGTTGAAAGTAAAAAGTTGAAAGTTCAAAGTTAATTTGCTTCAACTTTCAACTTTCAACTTTCAACTCCTAAATCACCGTCCCATTCGGTATCACAGCAGTCTTTTTGATTACTACAATCCCATCTCTTACCGTATACTTTTCATAATCGCCGTCTTCGAGATGAGGGCCACCGTTAATTCTCACATCATTTCCGATGCGGCAATTTTTATCGAGGATAGCATTTTTAATGTAGCATCTCTCTCCCACACCCATTATCGGTGCACCTGTAGCCTTAGCTTCTCCCAGTTGCTCAAGAGTCTGGTAATAATCACATCCCATAATGTAACTACATTCTATAGTAGTGCCGCGGCCGATGCGTGTACGTATCCCGATTACAGACCTTTCAATGCGGCTGGCATCTATGATGCAACCATCTGCGATAATGGTCTTTTCGAGAGTAGTTCCAAGGATCTTGGAAGGCGGAAGCATTCTGGCTCTTGAAAAAATACTCCTCTTATCAAACAGATTGAACTGCGGAATATTATCAGTTAAGCCGATGTTGGCCTCAAAGAACGATGGGATAGTACCAATGTCCGTCCAGTATCCGTCGTACTGATAGCTAATAACCTTTTGTTTCGTAATTGCCTCGGGAATGATTTCCTTTCCAAAGTCCGTGTGAGGATCATTCATCAGGGTGTTATAGATAGTTTCCCTGTTGAAGATATAAATTCCCATTGAAGCCTGGTACAGCCGTCCCTGGGCCTTCATTGTATCATCCACTTCCGACGTCCATTCTTCAAGCCCGCTTTTCGGCTTTTCGATAAATGAGATAATATTATTATTCTCATCGGTTTTCATGATTCCGAAAGAAGAAGCATCCTTTGCTGTCACAGGAATAGTGGCAACTGTCACATCCGCTTTATTCTCAGCATGCTTTTTGATCATGTCATTAAAGTCTGCCTGATACAGCTGGTCTCCCGAAAGGATCAGTACATAATCAAACTCAAAAGGCGAGATGTGGTGAAGCGACTGCCTTACTGCATCAGCGGTTCCCTGGAACCAGCCACTGTTACTCGGCGTTTGCTCTGCCGCGAGAATATCGACAAAACCATTGCTGAATACATTAAAATGATAGGTATTCTTAATATGTTTATTAAGAGAAGCCGAATTAAACTGGGTTAAAACGAAAATACGGTCTATTCCTGAATTAAGACAGTTAGAGATCGGGATATCAACCAGGCGATATTTTCCAGCAATAGGAACAGCCGGCTTTGAACGTGTGGCAGTAAGAGGGTGCAGACGGGTCCCCTGTCCCCCTCCAAGAATAACTGCAATTACTTTCGACATCATATGTTTAAATTATTTAGGCTCTTATAAAGGTCGATATATTCATCCGCCGAACGATCCCATGAAAAATCAAGGTTCATCATCCTTTTTCTTAACAATCTAATGCCCGGCGTGTTTGAGCACAACTCTGTAGCTCTGGTTACCGCTTCTGCTATTGCTTCCGGATCTGCTTCCGTGAAACGAACGCCATATCCGTCTGTTTCCGAAAAATCAATGACCGTATCTTTCAATCCTCCTGTACTCCTCACAATTGGAATCGTTCCGTATCTTAATGCATATAATTGATTCAGCCCGCAGGGCTCTACTCTTGACGGCATAAGAATAAAATCAGCACCTGCATATATAACATGCGACAGCGCTTCGTCATAGCCGATAAATACATTATAATCTTTCTTATAGGTATTTCTCAATCCAGCCAGTGCTTCTTCTATTACGGGATCTCCTGAACCCAGCACCAGCACACTTACTTTTCCTTTTAACGATGTGAGAAGGTGACTGATTGCTTCCGGAAGGAGGTCTGCTCCTTTTTCATGCACCAGGCGTCCGATAAACGCAACAAGCGGCTTGGAGAGAGACAGGCCAAAGTCTTTGCAGATAGTTCTCTTATTTTCCTGTTTACCCTTGCTGACGTTGTCAATATGATAGTTACATGGGATCATCGCATCTGTAGCAGGATTCCAGACATTGGTGTCTATCCCGTTGATGATTCCTTTACTTTTAGCTTCCTCGAGTATAAACAGCTCTTCCAGTCCATTCGAATTAGTTTTTAACTCTTCCAGATAGCTTGGAGAAACAGTAGTATATGCCCAGCAGCTTTTTACTCCGCATGCCAGGGGATTGATGCTGCCCTGCCAGTCAAGCATTCCCCATTTCCAGGGATCTACATCGGGCAGATAATGATATTTGTCCCACCCGAACCAACCCTGGTACTGCGCGTTATGAATGGTCAGAACAGTTGGAATGTTGGTCAGCTGGTTGTACCTGAAAGAATGGTTCATCAGGAATGGAATCAGGGCTGCCTGGTGATCGTGGCAGTGAACAATATCGGGCTTCTCCCCAAACTGCAGCAGCCACTCAAGGACCGCAAGCTGAAAAGCGACAAACTGTTCAGTTTCGTCGGGGTAAGAGTAGATCTCAGGTCTGTCAAGAAGATCCGGGATTCTTATTAAATGAAGCGGAAAACCAAGTTTGTCTGTACTTTCCTTCAGTACCTCAAAAGAAAGCATTTTGTTGCCCAGAGGAACCTCTGATTTATAAATTACTTCCAGGCTGCTTTCTCTTGCGAATTGCCTGTCATAATAAGGAACTACCACCATCGACGTGATACCCGCAGCCTGCTGATATTTAGGTAGAGAACCTACAACATCGCCGAGCCCCCCCACCTTAGCTACCGGGTAACACTCTGCGCTTACATGGATTACAACCATAATTTGAACGTTGTTATTCTGTTTTGAAAGTTATGAAATTATATACCTGAAAAACAACAAAACATTAATTTTGATAATAGTTTTAATCATTTTTATTTTGTTACAAATCAGGTATATATACCTATGACCCTGTTTTCCTGCTTATCCGGACATTTGAAAACGTCATTTTACCTGCGTTTTCAAATGTAATATCAATTCTGACAGTAAGGGTATCATTGATCACTTTCCCTTCTTTTTGCGATGGGATCCAGTACCCTATTGAATATAGAATTTGGAGAAGGTACTTATCTGCCGTTTTATCATCGAAACCCTTAAGGAGCGTAATTCCGGATAGCTGCCCGTTCTTATTAACCTCGAGTGAAAATTCTAACGTTTGCTCAGCATTACCATAAGGCAGTTCTGCTCTGAAATTTTCAGTGAGGTAATTGCTCAGGTAGATCGTGAAATTAAAATGCTCATCAATGTTACAGTTCTTGGCTACAAACCGTTCTGCATTAGTGAAGGGATGACTCTCCGCAAAAAGGATCCTCGACTTTTTGTAGGATATATTCCCATCAGCCTGGGAGATTCCTGCTATGAACTTTCCGTCAGAAAATGTCTCTATCGCTGCCGTTTCATAATCACTTCCCGAAAATTTCCGTAGTATCCTCCAGGTGCCTTCCGGCTTCCCGTCTTTCAGAGAACCCCGGTAAATGACAGCCTCATAGCCCTGCTCATTGAAGCCGAACTGAGGGTCTTCCAGTGAGAACTTGCCGGTTCCGTTTTTAACTGTTACCCGCCCTTTGGCATCCCAGGCATCTGTAATCAATACCTGGCCATCCTCCACTTTAAGAATGCTCAGGGGCCGTCCGTCCGGGTAGAAATAATACCAGGTTTTTACAGGTATATCATCCAGGAACTCTGCCTGCCATTTTAAAACCCCTCCCGGATAAAACGCCTTGAAGGAACCTTGTTTCTTACCATCCTTATAAGTCCCTGTCAGGAGTATATTTCCATTAGGATCTGTATCGGTAAAATGGCCGTCAAATGTTTTAAATGCCGTGTTGTATGAACATGTTCTTGTAATCTCATAAAATTCACAATTCTTATCGGTAAGGTAGTACTGACTGTCGAAAAAGAAGTTATAGAGGCTATCCGGTGTCCGTTCAAACACGGTTTGCTTCTCTGGCTGTCCGCTTGCTGAAAAGCAAAAGCCCAGGAGTATAAAAATAATAAAGCCGGATAGTCGTTCTTTCATTTTTCTAATGTGCCTCAAGCCAGTTTGTACCCGTTCCTATTTCAATTACAATCGGAACGCTTGTCTTTATTGCATTCTTCATACGATCTTCAATAATTGGTTTTACGAGAGCAATTTCCTGCAAAGGAACCTCAAAAACAAGTTCGTCATGCACCTGCATTGTCATTTTTGATAATAATTTCTGCTCCCTCAGATCCCTATGGATATTGTTCATTGCAATCTTTATCAGGTCTGCTGCAGAACCCTGGATGGGGGCATTAATAGCGTTTCGTTCAGCAAACCCTCTTACCGTCGCATTCGCGGAGTTGATATCCCGCAGATAGCGCCGCCTGCCCATGAGGGTTTGTACATAGCCATTTTCCCGGGCAAAATTCATGGTCTCATTCATGTATCTTTTTATCCCCGAATATTGCCTGAAATATTCTTCAATAATTTCCGCTGCTTCCTTTCGGGGGATGCCAAGGTTCTGAGAAAGGCCAAAAGCTGACTGCCCATAAATAATTCCAAAATTTACGGCTTTGGCGTTCCTTCTTTTGGTTGAATCCACCTCCTCAAGCGGAACTCCGTACACCTTCGCCGCCGTTGCAGTATGGATATCCAGCCCTTTGGCGAAAGCATCCATCATATTCTCGTCTTTGCTGATTTCTGCTATCAGCCGCAATTCTATCTGCGAATAATCGGCAGACAGGATCACATGATTCTCGTCACGGGGAATGAAGGCTTTTCTTACTTCACGGCCTCTTTCGGTCCTGATCGGAATATTCTGAAGATTGGGGTTGTTAGAGCTCAGGCGACCCGTAGCTGCCACCGCCTGGTTATAGGAGGTATGGATCCTTCCTGTTTTAGGATTGATCATAAGTGGCAGAGCGTCGACATAAGTCGATTTTAATTTCTGAAGCTGGCGGAAGTCGAGGATGTCTTTTGCAATATCGCTCTTGTTGGCTAACGCTGTCAATACATCTTCCCCTGTCTGGTATTGCCCTGTTTTTGTCTTCTTTGCCTTGGGATCAAGCTGAAGTTTATCAAACAGAACTTCTCCAAGCTGCTTAGGCGACGCGATGTTGAAACGTACCCCTGCTTTCTCACAGATTGTCTGCTCCAGCAACCTGATCTCAGATTCAAGTTGTTTGGAATATTCGGCCAGTGCCGGTTCATCCACCTTCACTCCCTCTCTCTCCATATCCGCCAGTACGTAAATCAGAGGATTTTCTATTTTTTCAGCCAGCTCCCGGGCGTCTGCTTTCTCAAGGAGGGGAGCAAAAATATCTTTTAACTGGAGGGTGACGTCTGCATCTTCGACGGCGTATTCTTTAACCTTTTCTACTTCCACATCCCGCATATTACCCTGGTTCTTTCCTTTCGCTCCAATAAGCGTGGTAATGGAGACCGGGCTGTACCCCAGATAGTTTTCTGAAAGAAGGTCCATATTATGACGCGTATCCGGATCGAGCAGGTAATGGGCGATCATCGTATCGAACAGTTCTCCTTTCACATACACCTGGTACCAGTTTAGCACCAGGATATCATATTTCAGATTCTGTCCGATCTTTTTGATGGAAGGGTTCTCAAAGATATGCCGGAATTCTGAAACGGTCCTCATTGCCTCATCCTGGTCTGAAGACACCGGAACATACCATCCTTTGCCTTTCTCAATCGAAAATGACATCCCCACCAATTCGCAATTATTCGCATCGGTACATGTAGTCTCGGTATCGAAACAGATAAGAGACTGTTTTTCCAGGGTGGATATCAACACCTGTCTTTTCTCAGGTGTGTCTGTTAACTGGTAGTCATGGGGAGTATTCTCGATATTTTTAGAAGGAGAAACGGGTTCAACAATCGTTTCTGTCTTTATTTCTATCTTTTCCACAGGCTGACCAAACAGATCCGTCTGCTGGCCATAACTTACCTGTTTTACATTCGTTACATTAAATTCCTCCCCAAATACCCGTTTGCCTATTGTTCTGAATTCAAGTTCCATAAACAGGGGCTCCAGTCTCTCCCGGCTTGGCGGATTGATTTGCAGGGCTTCCTCATCCAGCTCAACGGGCGCGTTGAGCATAATAGTAGCCAGCTTTTTAGATATAAGGCCCTGTTCTTTATATTGTTCTATGTTTTCCTTCAGTTTACCCTTCAGTTCGTGACTGCTGGCGATAATGTTTTCAACAGACCCATACTGCTTTATAAGCGTTTTTGCCGTTTTTTCTCCAACACCCGGTATTCCCGGAATATTATCCACAGCATCTCCCCAGAGGCCGAGAATATCTATCACCTGGTCTACCCGTTCAATTTCCCATTTTGCCAATACTTCAGGGACCCCTAAAATTTCTATGTCGCTTCCCATACGGGAGGGCTTATAGATAAAAATATTCTCAGAGACCAGTTGGGCAAAGTCTTTATCAGGCGTCATGCAGTAAACAGTAAAGCCAGCTTTTTCCGCTTTTTTTGCCAATGTCCCTATGATATCGTCAGCTTCATATCCGTCGGAAGTAATTACAGGGATATTAAATCCTTCGATCAGGCGGACAACATAAGGAATAGCAGCAGCAAGATCTTCCGGCATGGCCTGTCTGTGGGCTTTATAGTCTGCGAAGTCCAGGTGTCGTTCCGTCGGTGCATCCGTATCGAATACGACCGCCATATGAGTTGGTGCTTCCTTTTTCAGTACTTCCAGCAGGGTATTGGTGAAGCCCATAATTGCAGAAGTGTTAATTCCCCCCGAAGTAAAGCGCGGGTTTTTGCTTAAAGCAAAGTGCGCTCTGTAAATGAGGGCCATACCGTCTAAAAGAAAGAGTTTTTTCATCGTTAGTGTCGTACAGATTATATTAAAGTATTCCGGATATTGACGATTTCACCGATCCTGTGGGTGACACACGGTCAGTGCTGAGCCAAAGGTAGCAACAATAAAATTAATCTTCTTCCGGAGAATATAATCTTACAATAACGGGAAAATGAAGGATAGCTTATCCTCTAATCAGGTTTTGAGCTCCCGATTTAGGGTTAGAACTGTAGTCTCTTAAGGTCGTAGTATCAAATTAAGGCGACGCCTTGTACATCATCTGAATGCGCATTTTTCAATATGGTCATTGACCATTCCCGTAGCCTGCATATGGGCGTAACAAATGGTGGTGCCGAAAAATTTAGACGATAGGTTTCCTGCCGGGCATAAAAGAGTACAGGTATTTGTCGAATGAACCAAACTCTTCCTGTACTTTAAGGAAGCATTTTGCATTACTTATTGCTGCTTCAACTTTCAAACGGTTCCTGATAATGCCGCTGTCTCCCATTAAGCGCTCTGCATCGTCTGGTCCGAAAGCGGCAACTTTAACAGGGTCAAAGTTGGCAAATGCCCTTCTGTAATTTTCTCTTCTCTTTAAGATCGTGATCCAGCTTAGCCCCGCCTGTGCTGATTCGAGGATGAGAAATTCAAAAAGAATCTTATCATCATGAACCTCCTTTCCCCATTCTTCATCATGGTAGTTAACCTAGAGAGGGTCAGAGCCGCACCAGGCGCATCTGACAACAGGGCTATTCGATTCGGGATTTGATGCCATTTTATTTGAAGCCAAAGATTTATTTAAAGCAAAAGGCAGACATTATTATTTACCGCCAGAAAGCTCATCCCAGTATTCAACTGCCCTTCGGTAGTGAGGGATAACGATAGACCCGCCTACCAGGTTCGCGATCATAAATACCTCATTGAGCTCTTCAGAAGTAACACCGGCTTCATGGCATTTTCCGAGATGGTATTTGATACAATCATCACATCTTAAAACCATAGACGCAACCAGCCCGAGCATTTCCTTAGTCTTTACATCCAGTGCTCCCTCCGCATAAGAGGTAGTATCCAGCGCAAAGAACCGTTTGATGTTAGTATTGGCCGTTTCCATAACCCGCTCATTCATCCGGCTACGGTAAGTATTAAAATCTTCAACTAATTTACCCATAATAAGAAGTTATGATAGTACGCAACATTATGTCTTAAGACGTGATCTGCAGATCTGCAGGATGCCAGAAAACATGTTTAAAATCCATCACCTTGTCGTTTTTAATTTCTATGCCTTCACTTTGAAGCAATTCCTGCATCAGATTAGGCGAAGCGAAAGCCCTCCTTCCAGTTAGAAGTCCCTGGTGATTGACCACCCGGTGTGCCGGTACCGGTGGATATGCGGTGCCGCACGCGTTCATCGCGTATCCCACCATTCTCGATGAACCTTTTGTGCCCAGGTATTCTGCTATTGCTCCGTAAGAAGTGACCCTTCCGTAAGGAATTTGTCTGACGATGTCATAAACTCTTTCGAAAAAGTTCTCCTTGTCCATTAATCAAAACTAAAACTGAGGTAGTTGATGTTTTTATCATGTGCAAGATACTTCTTTTCATAATAAGTTTTGATGGACAACACGTCATTTACCAGGTCGGAATGATACAGATCCTCCGTCTTACTGAGCAGCCTGAGTTGCAGTTCCCCGATCTTTTCAAACGTATAGGCGTGAAGTCCGTCGTTGTCGGTTTTAAGATGAATGATGCCGCCGGGCTTGAGGATCCTTTTATATTTCTCCAGGAAGCCCGGAAACGTCAGGCGTTTCTTTTCCCTGCTTATTTGAGGCTGCGGATCGGGGAATGTAATCCAGATTTCTGATACTTCCTGGTCCCCGAAGTAATCCAGTATATTTTCTATCTGGATCCTGAGGAATGCAACATTTTCAATGTTTTCTTCAAGCGCTGTTTTAGCTCCCCTCCAGATACGGTTGCCTTTATAGTCTAATCCAATAAAGTTTTTTTCCGGAAAGAGTTTTGCCATATTCACCGTGTATTCACCCTTGCCGCAGGCAAGTTCCAGAATAAGGGGTTGGGCATTTTTGAAGTGTTCTGAGCTCCAGGATCCTTTAAACTT
>JBQGEO010000640.1:0-4367 GCA_052039655.1 Pararcticibacter sp. | reverse complement strand
ATCATGCGCCACGCAAGATTGAAAGTGGCGAACTGGCTGTAAATGCACTCGACTTAATGCGGTCCAACAATATCACGCAGCTTGTAGTAGCAGATGACGGTGTGTACAAGGGGATTATTCATTTGCATGATCTGCTCAAAGAGGGGATTATTTAGTTGTAAGTTTTAAGTGGTAAGTAGTAAGTTATTACCGGGCGGATAGAGTGTTAGTGCGGGCAGGAAGTAAGTTATAGAACTGAGAGTAAAAAGGGAAAGTGTGGGATGCCGGGGGCTGATAACCTGAATAATTAAGAAAGAGGCTGCCAGATGCTGAGTTAGGCCGGAGAGGTTTAAATGTGAATGAGATGAGGAAGGCGGCTATTGCAAACAAAATGCACGTGATTTTATTTAGACAAAATGAAGAACTTTTATGCTGTTATCATGGCCGGCGGTATTGGAAGCCGGTTCTGGCCAGTCAGCCGTACTGCACATCCCAAGCAATTTATCGATATTCTGGGAACTGGAAAGACGCTTATTCAGCAAACCTACCAGCGGTTTCTGAAAATAGTGCCGCCCGAAAATATTTACATTGTTACTAACAACAACTATACGCAGCTGGTTAAGGAGCAAATACCGGAATTAGCTGACGACCAGATCCTGGCAGAACCTGTTATGCGGAACACCGCTCCCTGTGTGGCCTATGCCTCTCATAAAATTGCCATGCTGAATCCGGATGCAGCGATAGTGGTATCGCCTGCCGATCACCTGATCCTTGATACTGATGAATTTGTGAGGAACATCAATTATTCACTCGATGCGGCCTCCAGAATGAGCTGTCTGATCACCCTGGGCATCAAACCTTCACGCCCTGATACAGGCTACGGCTATGTGCAGTTCACTTCGCAAAAACTGGAGGGTGACCTTCACAAGGTAAAGACTTTTACAGAAAAGCCCAACCTCGAACTCGCAAAGACATTTGTACAGAGCGGAGAATTTTTATGGAACGCCGGAATCTTCGTCTGGTCAGCCGCATCCATTATAAGCGCTTTCGAGCAGCACCTGCCGGAAATGAACGATGTGTTTAAAGAAGGTGATAACAAATACAACACGGATGCTGAAAGACCATTTATCCAGCATGCCTATTATCAATGCACTAATATTTCCATTGATTACGGTATTATGGAAAAAGCTTCAAATGTTTATGTTCTCCCCACCGACTTTGGCTGGTCTGATCTGGGTACCTGGGCTTCTGTATATCAGCTCTCAGAGAAAGACTACCTGGGTAACGCTGTTATACCTTCGGACAGAGTGATCATGTACGACTCGGCTAACTGTATGGTAAACGTTCCCGCAGACAAACTCGTGATCCTGCAGGGCCTGGACGATTACATAGTTGTTGAATCCAATAACACGCTACTGATCTGTCAGAAAAGCCAGGAACAGAAAGTAAAACAGATTGTCGCCGATGTAAAATCGATATACGGACAGGAGTATATTTGAATTATGGGTTATGAGTTATGGGTTATGGGTTATGAATCCTGTCACTCATAACTCATAACCCATAATTCATAACCCTCATAGCCTTTGTCTCACCACTTCATACAGGATGATTCCTGATGAAACCGAAACATTCAAAGATGCAATCTCACCATGCATAGGAATCTTAGCCAAAAAATCGGCAGTTCTGAGTATGTCGGTAGAAATACCATCATCTTCAGAGCCCATTACTATAGCAGTAGGAACGGTGTAATTTACATCGTAAAGATAATCCTGCGTCTTTTCCGTACAGGCAACTATCTGCAAACCAGATTCACGTAAAAAGCGGGTCGCTTTCAGTAAGCTATCCTGGCGGCATACGGGAATTTTAAAGAGTGCACCTGCCGAAGTTTTAATGGCATCCGGATTGATCTGTGCCGAGCCCTTAACCGGTACTACAATCGCATGGACACCTGCACATTCGGCAGTTCTCGCGATGGCACCCAGATTTCTGACATCCGTTATACCGTCGAGCAATAAAATGAGCGGTACCTCCCCCCTTTCGTAAATCTCCGGTATAATATTTTCAATATCATGATAAGTGATCGGTGAAATGATCCCGATCACTCCCTGATGATTCTTCCTGGTAATACGGTTAAGCTTCTCAACGGGAACCTGCTGGAAATTCACCTGGCGGTCTTTCAGCAATCCTTTAAGTTCAGCAAACAACGCTCCGCTAAGCCCCCGCTGAATATATATGGCCTCAATGTCCTTCCCACTCTGTATCGCCTCGATAACAGCACGAATGCCAAAAATCATCTGGTTACTCTCACGTGGGAACCTCTCAGGGTTAGTGTTCATTAATAAAAATTTTAGCAGCCAAAATAGTGATTATTTTCGTGGAAAATACTTTGCAGGGCTCGGGTTTGTTTCGTTTTTAACACAGCTGAAAGTTATTAACATACGCTGGAGTCGGGTTAGATAGTCATTTTTCAGGCAATTAACATTTTTTCCACATTCAATTGTGAATATATGGGGGTATTTTTTAACACAATCAGGTAAGTGTAAAATACGCATTGTTTACAAACAGAAGCGTCTTATTGTGTACTTTTGCAAAGATGAGTTTAGAAAAGGATAACCAATACAGCGGCAGTAAGGGTACAGGGTTTTCAGAACGCCGTACCAGACTAAACAACCTAGTGAGCGGACTGGGAAAGCTACCACCCCAGGCGCTTGATCTGGAAGAAGCGGTCTTAGGCGCATTAATGCTTGAAAAAGATGCGCTGTCAGCGGTTATTGATATTCTCAAGCCTGATGTTTTCTATAAAGAAGGCCATAAGAAGATCTTTGAAGCGATCCATACTTTGTTTCAAAAGTCATCCCCTATAGATATTCTTACTGTTACCTCCCAGCTGAGGCAGCAGGGCGACCTGGAAATGATCGGGGGGGCTTATTATATAACTGAACTGACCAACAGGGTGGCTTCTGCGGCAAACATCGAATATCATGCCCGGATCATCTCCCAGAAATACATTCAGAGAGAACTTATCAGGATCTCCACTGAGATCATTAATAATGCATACGAAGATACAACCGATATATTTGATCTGCTTGACCACGCTGAGAAAAACCTGTTCGATATTGCACAGAATAACCTCCGCAGGGATTCGAGAAAAATGGACGACATCGTCAGGGAATCACTTGAAGCACTTGAAAAGCTCAGGGACAGGGTCGATGGGCTGACTGGTATTCCTTCAGGGTTTACGGCCCTCGACAGAATGACGTCGGGCTGGCAGCCTTCGGATCTTGTGATCATCGCGGCGCGTCCTGCGATGGGTAAAACAGCCTTTGTATTGAGCTGCGCCAGGAATGCATCCGTTCAGTTTGACAGGCCCGTCGTGGTATTCTCTCTTGAAATGTCATCTGTTCAGCTTGTTAATCGTCTGATCTCTGGAGAAGCGGAAATAGAGCAGGAGAAACTAAGAAAAGGGACCCTTGCCGAATGGGAATGGCAGCAACTTCACTCTAAAATCGGCAAACTGACCGAAGCGCCCCTCTTTATCGACGATACTCCAGCCCTGAATATCTTCGAGTTCAGGGCAAAATGCCGGAGACTGAAAGCGCAATACGACATCCAGATGATCATTGTCGATTACCTCCAGCTGATGCATGGTAAAGGTGAAGGCAAAGGAGGAGGAAACCGGGAACAGGAAATTGGTAGTATTTCCAGGGCGCTGAAATCAGTAGCAAAGGAGCTGAACGTCCCCGTACTGGCACTTTCCCAGTTAAGCCGTGCTGTAGAAAGCAGGCCCGGAGCGAGTAAGAAGCCGATGCTATCCGACCTTCGTGAATCCGGATCAATTGAACAGGACGCCGACATGGTACTATTCCTCTACCGTCCTGAATATTATGGACTTACTGAAGACGAGGAAGGCCGTTCAACAATCGGTGTGGGAGAAGTTATCATTGCAAAACACCGTAATGGTGAGACAGGAACAGTTCCTCTCAAGTTTGTCGGGAAGTATGTGAAGTTTGCCGATCTTGACGAGGATTTTTCAGCTTCTCCTGCAATGGGCGGATCGGATCCCTTTGCAGCGCTGTCGCCATCCAATGAATTTGAAGGAAAACAAAACAACTTCATCATCCGCCCTTCCCGGATGGATGACATGGATGATGAGCCACCATTCTAATTTACAGGCATAAGCCCGCCAGGATGACTGCAATAATTAATAGAGGCGTCCTGATGCTGGTCAGATACAGAATAAGAAAGGTTGCTACCACGATCATCACCGAAAGAAAACTCACGGCGATAGGTTTCATCAGGAAAATAAATGCAGCAATAATAAAGCCTACAGCCACCGCATTAATGCCTGAAAGAGAATTTTTAATCCTGGTGATCCTTTTTAAATCGCT
>JBQGEO010000639.1:0-2382 GCA_052039655.1 Pararcticibacter sp. | reverse complement strand
CCGGGTAAATGTTATTAACCACCTGCGGCTTCAAAGAAAAGGGCTGTCAATCAGGATTGATCTGTTTAAAGATCAGCCCTGATTGACAGCCCTCTGAAAACTGATTCCTGCTATGCCTTATCGGGACAGAACTGCATTATGCAGGTATAGATTCTGCTCCGCTGATGGATCAATGATAGAGCTTCTGATATCTTTCAGAAGCAAGAAGGTATTCATTTAGTGCTATCTCTTCAGTCCGATTTCCGAAACTGAAATACACCTTTTTACGTATATCGTCGTATATGTCCCAATACGTTGGAATGTGAAGGGTAATGGGATATGGCAGGGAATAATTAATGGACATTTTAGATATTATAAATAATGATCCGCCTTTTGTGGTGGGGGTGGAAAAATCGGGGTTATATTACCGTTTGGACGTTGTACCATTGTGGGATCATAATCAGGCCAGGCAAGAGTTTATTATTTACAACCAGAATCATGAAATCGGCACACTTTATCGTTATGATCGCGTAGAATGGCGATGGCTTGATGAGCTTGAGTTCAACTACCTGGCTAATCTTATCGGTTTTGAAATTGATGCCAGGAATACTTAAAAACACACAATCGTCTTTTATCCTGAGGCCTTAATTTGGTATAAAATATGTCCAACAGCGCACCTGTTCTATGACTCGACGATTTTCGCCGGTGCATTGTTCCCTAATGAGCCATAACATTCGCCAGGTTTCGGGCTGTCTCCATAGTCGGTAAGTCTCCGTTTGCAACCGATGACATACAGCGTATCCTGTATAGCTTTGATCGTGTAAACAGGCCTCTCCGATATCTTCAAACAATACTTCCATGTTTTCCTGGTTACCTTTTTGTTACTGTTACTTTTTGTAATAAAGTTGCAAAATGACATTGGGGAGTCATAGCTTTGGAGTGGATTTTAAATACTATAATATGAGCTTGCTACAAGATTTGCAATGGAGATATGCAACAAAAAAAATGAACGGGAAGAAAATCCCTCAGGAAAAACTAGACTATATACTCGAGGCGGCCAGGCTGGCGCCTTCGTCTTCAGGTTTACAGCCATTTAAAATTATCGTTATATCTGATGAAGCTTTACTGGAAAAAATAAAAGGAGTTGCGTACAATCAAAGCCAGATTACAGACTGTTCTCACCTGCTTGTATTTGCCGCATGGGACGGCTACAGCGAAGAACGGATTTCAAAAGTCTTTAATTATATGATGGATGAGCGCGGGCTGCCTCATAGTACAATGGACGACTACAAGCAGACGATTCTGAATCTTTATGAGCCCTTGGGTAAAGACTGGCAAGCACATCATGCTGCAAAGCAAAGCTATATTTCATTTGGAATGGCTATAGCCGCTGCTGCAGAGCAAAGAATTGACGCGACACCGATTGAAGGATTTTTGCCGGAGAAACTGGATGCGCTTCTAAACCTCAGGGCAGAAGGCTACCGGAGTACAGTGATCCTGCCACTGGGATACAGGGATGAGAGCAATGACTGGCTTGTCAATATGAAAAAAGTAAGGACCCCGAAAGAAAACTTTATTAAAGTAATGACTATCGGAGATGCTGTCGATACAGGCGAACAGCCAACGGAATTCAGCCTGGATAATTTTAGTCAAAAGTAAAGAACCAGCCTCTTTTAATAACCACTAAGGGAAACGGCCAGCTAACCCGTTTCCCTTATGAAAGATGATTAAAACTCACGATCGGGGAGTAGCCGCTATAACGTTTTTATTTAAGTTTGCAGCAAAATGAATAAGGATGGCTACTCATAAAACCAATGCTGCAAGACTGTTGGACAAGGCACAGATACCGTACGAACTGATAGAATATGAAGTAGACGAAAACGATCTGAGTGCCGTACATTTAGCTGAGCAGCTCAACCTGCCCAAGGATCAGCTGTTTAAGACCATTTTGTTGCGGGGAGATAAAAACGGGGTATTTGTGTGCGTAATCCCCGGTGATCAGGAAGTTGACCTGAAGCTCGCTGCAAAGGCTTCAGGGAACAAGAAAGCCGATACAGTGCCGGTAAAAGAACTTCTGCCACTGACTGGTTATATCCGGGGCGGTTGCTCTCCTATTGGAATGAAGAAGAACTACCCGGTTTTTATAGATGAACAGTGCGGTCAGCATCTTCACATCTACCTGAGTGCAGGACAGCGCGGACTTCAGCTAAAGATGAACCCGGAAGACCTCATTAAAATAGTCAATGCTACCGTTTGCTGTCTGGCTAAGGACACCCGGTGACAGTGAATGCTTGTCTCCGGGGCATTTAACGGTTATTCTTCCCGATAAAATCGCTCAGATAACTGCATTCATTTATCGCTTTCCGGTAAAATGCTGTATTCTTATACTGCTGCATTTCATTA
>JBQGEO010000638.1:0-5738 GCA_052039655.1 Pararcticibacter sp. | reverse complement strand
ACTCCGGCATTTACCATCGGCAGATTTTGAATGCCTAATACATCGGGAATAGTTTTCGCATTAGAGAGGATCTTTGTACGGTGTTCCTGGAACACATCACCTGTAAAAGTCAATGTGTTATTAAACAAACCAAGGTCAATTCCAATATTTGTTTTTCTGGCGCGTTCCCAGGTAAGGTATTGGTTTCCTACTACGTTTTCCTGCGCACCACTATAGGAATTGCCATCAGCATCAATACCAAAATGGTAGCCGCTGCCGTTTCCTGTATTCCATGTACTGATGTAGGGGAATCGTGTGGAGCTGTTATCCACCCCTACGGTCCCGAAGGATCCCCTTAACTTGAGTAAATTGAAATTTTTCGATCCTTTAAGGAAATTCTCATTTGAGATAACCCATGCCAAAGATCCCGCGGGAAAGAATCCCATACGACGGCCCGTCTTAAAGTTCTCCGATCCATTATACCCGGCATCGAATTCTGCGACATATTTCCTGTCAAACGTGTAGTTTATACGGCCTACTACACCCAGTTGTTTATACGGTAAAGCAGCAACTCCGCCATCCCCTCTGGGAGTTGCCCGGAAGTCCTGGGATTGATTATACCGGATCATTCCCGAAACCAGATGCTTTTCATTAAAAGTCCTGTCGTAGTTGATATATCCTTCAAACGTTGATTTTCTGCTTCCATTTGCATCAAGATCAAAGTTCAGCTGTTGATCTCCCGTGCTCATTTCCTCATAAGTACCTTTGCTCAGATCAGTCTCATTTTCATCTATAGTGAACCTGTAGGTTGAGTAATTCCTTTGTCTCGTGATATTTCTGAAGCTCTGGGCATCAAAGGCAAAGCGTGTTCTTATGCTTAATCCCTCCGTAACGAAAGGTAATTTTAGGTTAAAACCAACAATGGCGCCCATCGTATTTTCAAATAATCTCTTGTACCCATATTGGGTAAGCCGCCCGTAAGGGTTTACCGGTGCATCGCGTTGCTGTGGTATAGAGCCGTTTGGATTGGTAACGGGATACAGCCACGGCGGGGTTACTCTGAGTTCATTCCAGAAATCATTGGCATTCTCATTAGGATAATTCCGGTCTCTGACTACGTCACTAAGATTGAGCTCCATGGAAAGATTCTTTGATATATCGATGTCAATATTGCTTCTGAAATTATATTTATTTAAAGTCGCCTGAATATTGTAATCGCTCAAATCTTCGTACCTGTATAGTCCGTCCTGGTTTAAATAAGTCATTGAAACAAAATACCGGGTGTTGGGAGTTCCTCCGCTGACGTTCAGGTTTGTCTGATTCATCAGCGAACTCGGCTTTAATAATTCCTTTTGCCAATCGGTATTAGGATACAGGTATTCATATGTAGGATTGCTGCGGTCACGAAATTTGTTTAGATATTCATCTGTGTACAAGTTCGCGTTTAATCCATCATTTATCAATCCTTCCCGGTACAAGCTTAATGCGTTATAAGAGTCCAGGTAGTCTGGTATCCTGGTGGGGCGCTGGACGGACATCTGAGACGTAAGTGAAACAGCCGGTTTACTTACTTTTCCCCTTTTGGTCGTAACCAGTATAACTCCGTTAGCACCCTTCATCCCATAAACAGCAGTCGCCGCCGCATCTTTGAGAACAGTTACTGTTTCTACCTCGTTCGCATCAATCCTGTCTATAGCATTCTCTATTCCGTCTACCAGTACCAGGGGACTCTGGCCGTTATAGGAACCAAACCCTCTTATATAAAGGGCTGATCCGTCTGCCCCCGGTTCTCCGCTTCCCTGTATCGATACCAATCCCGGAAGCCGGCCGGCAAGCGTGTTGGTCAGGCTGGCCGTTGGAGTCCTTACAAGTTCAGCCGTGTTTACAGAGTTGAGAGCGCCGGTGATATTCGTTTTCTTTTGGGTTCCATACCCTACCACCACAACTTCTTTAAGTGCAGCCACATCTTCACGAAGCCTTACTGAAAAAAAGCTCCTTTCATTTACCTGAACTTCCTGGGTAATAAATCCGATCATTTTAAAAACGAGGACAGCCCTGTCGTCAACCCTGATCCTGAAATTTCCATTCTGATCTGTTGCCACTCCGCTTCCTGTTTTTCCTTTTACTACTACAGATACGCCCGGCAGGCCTACTCCGGAACTATCGGTAACTACTCCGCGGACTTCCCGTTCTGCTGCCAGCTCCTTCAGCATAAGATCATTACTGAGCTCGTTTTTTCTCACGATCACCACAACATCTTCTACGACCGAATAAGACAAGCCGGCAGGGGAGAGCAACTTTGCAAGTGCCTCGCCCAGATTCTCATTTCTCAGATCCTTGTCAACCACCATGGTCTTCTTCAGAAGCTGATCGCTGTAAGCGATCTTAACGCCGGCAGACGAAGAAATAACTTCCAATGCATGCTCCAGTGTCACATTTCTCAGGTCAGCGGTGACCTTATGGCTTAATATTTTTTGGCTGAAGGTAGAATTAGAGAACGCCAGAGAGCAGAAGCAAAAAATAATACAACCTACAGAGACGCTGTATCTCATAATTATCCACAAATAATCATTAACTCTATTAGTGAGCAATAGAGATTTTTTCATAATTTTAATTCGTTAAAGTGTACGGATAAGAAGTGCACCTGTGATTTCTCAGGTCGGCAGGCACATTTCTGTTTTCTGATTACATCTTAAAAACCCGCTCAGGTCATGGGGCGGGTTTGTTTTTTCTACGTATGTGATATTTCCATTCTTTAGGGGTTTATGTTATCGGTTAAATTGTTTGTTTGCAGCACGCTTATTCACAGCCTTTGCCGTCCAGATAATACGTCCCGTCCTGGTAGGACAGAGATGCATTAACAGTACCGGCAATTATCCTAAGCGTTTTATTAAGCCCTTCATTTTTCAGATCTGCAGTCGTAGTGATCGGACACTCCCGGATCTTATCGCTGCAATTCAGTTTTACATTATACTTTCGTTCAATTTCCTCTATGACCTCTGCCAGGGGAGTTGCGTTAAACAGCATTTTACCTTCCTTCCAGTCTATGGATTCTTCTGCTTTTACAGGATAAGGTCGCAGCCGGATGTCTTCACCCGCATACGTGACTTTTTGATCAGGAGTGACATACACTTTACTAAAAGTCTCTTTTTTACCATTAGGAGTATAAACGGCTACTTTTCCTGTCAGTACCGTCACTTCCACCTTTTTGTTGCCCGGGTAAGCCCTGATATTAAAGCTTGTTCCAAGCACTACTGTCTTTACTCGTTCGGATTCAATCGTGAAAGGTTGTTTAGCAAGGTGAACCACTTCGAAATAGGCTTCTCCCACCAGTTTTATGTTCCTGCTTTTGCCATTAAAATGTTCGGGATAGATAAGCTTGCTGTCTGAGTTCAGCCATACCTTACTTCCGTCCTCCAGCTTCACGATCATCGTTTGTCCTTTCTCTGTCTTCCTTTCCACCATTTTCTCCGGATTCAGCAGGAGGGCGATTTCAGCCCTCTTCAGGTACAAAAGAGAGGCCAGACTTGACACAAGCAATATGGAAGCGGCAATACGGAGTATGGGAATCCATTTGTGTGAACTGCTTTTCTTCTCACTGATAGCAGTCATCACCTTATCGTAAACACCTTCCCGGTCAAAGGACTCATATTCTGCAAATTCTTCCTGATTTTTTTCACTCTGCCTGTCGAAATATCTTGTGATAAGTGTCTCCAAAAAGGCAGTCCTTTTTTGATCTGACGAATTTTCCGACACGGGCTTTAAGTGTTTCCTTTCCATTTTCAGTATGTATGATGCTGCAGGACGTCATACCCCCTAAGGCATAACGTATTTTTTTATAAATTTTCTTACAGGAAAAGGGGGAGGAGTGCAACGGCCAGGAGAAGAAAGTCAGCAAGAGAGGCCCTCAGCCGCTTTAGGGCTATTGTCAGATGGTTTTCAACGGTCTTGACGGAAATATTTAACAAGCTTGCTATTTCTTTATGGCTTAACTGTTCCTTCCGGCTCAGCACGAAAACTTCCCTGCATTTTTCAGGCAACTCAGAGATCCCTCTTTCAAGATTTTCATGAATCTCTTTCTGAAGGATCCGGTTGTCTGCAGCGTGCTCGTCGATCAGCATCTCTACGACTTCTAGATCAAGGACAACTCTGCCCGAACGTAAGGTCATCAGCACTTTGTTTCGTACCGATGTATACAGGTATGACCGGAGATGAATAATCCTCAGATGATCACGTTTTACCCACAAGTCAATAAAAAGCTCCTGTACAATATCTTCACAGACCTCTTTATTCCGTAATATATTGTAAGCGGCGCTGTACAACCGGGAAGAATACGCTTTGTAGATCTCCTCAAAACAACGGAGATCTCCTTCCTGCAGTCCTTTCACCAACTCGTCGTCTGTCATCCGGGATAAATTTCCTACCTGCATAATCTACTGCGGTCCTGCAATGGTTAGAAGTGCTAATATAGAATAAAAATAATAAAAACGATATAGCGGTACAGAGGTGCTGATTTTTACAACACCTCGCTTACATGTTTCCTGATGTTGTGGCAGATCTGATCAACCGGAAGGTCATTATCATCTACTCCAAAAGGATTTTCAATCTCTTCTGCGATTAATTCGAGGCTCGTAAAGGCATAAAGGATGAACACAATAACCGGGATAATCAGATAACCGATGTTAAACACCCATCCAAATGGCAATGTAAGGATGTAAAAGAAAATAAATTTTTTAATGAATACACTGTAAGTGTAAGGGATAGGAGTGTTCTTTATCCGCTCGCAAGCCCCGCAGATATCGGTCAGCGATTTCGTTTCTTCATTTAACAACCAAAGCTGATCTGACGATAGTATTCCTTTTTGCTGAAGCTGTACCAGACGTTCATAGATTTTGGCAGCTATCTGGTTAGGAAGGTGATGGTGCCTTTTAAGATCCAATACAGGATCCAGCTCATGAAAATCAAGATTTTCCCGCAAATGGTTTTTCAATGCAAACGCATAATTGGGGATCATCAGCCTGAAAAAATGCTTGTCTTCTTCATGACGAAGAAACCCATTTAGCTTAATGGCCAGGTTTCTTGATGCATTGGTCAGAGCTCCCAGTTGCTTCCTGCCTTCCCACCACCTGTCGTAAGCAGTATTAGTTCTGAATACAAGTAGTAAAGAGATCACGAAACCCAGCACACTGTGCATCACGCCTAGATTGCTCACATAGCTATTTTCAGATAAACGGAAAACTTCCAGCTCCAGGTAAGCAATGGCACCCGAATAGATAGCAGCTAAAACCATGAGCGGGAATAATTTTCTCAGAGTATCCGTTTTATTAACGCGGAAAATAAAGGGAAACCAGACTTTGGGATTGTAATTAATCATAGTTATGTATAAAGAGAAGCGAAGATAAAACAGTTTAGACCAAAAGATTGCAGCAACTTACCGCAATATGTTTTTTTTACTTTATGTTTTCAATAGGCTAATTAAGTTCTACGGAGAACGTTCCGTCGGAAAGCCTGCCAGGCTAAAGCATCTGGGCTCAGAAAATATCGATTCCGGGTTCGCGCGAGCTTAGCTGGTACCAGCAGCAGGGAGAACGGGCGGCCGCATGCTGATGCAGAATACTGGATAAATAGCAGCGCGGAGCGTTTTAATGATCAGGACGTGAATGAAGACGATCAGCTTTTGTAGCTTAGAACTTCGACAGAATCATGTTCACTGATAATCCCCTCGTTCAAGGCGATCAGGTTTTGACCGAAGAGAATTC
>JBQGEO010000637.1:0-5786 GCA_052039655.1 Pararcticibacter sp. | reverse complement strand
GCATCAAATTTTTAAATGCTGGTTTTACTGAGATGAAATAAATTTCACCTATTGGGGTACATGATAGCATTTCAACACGTCAAATATCCAGCAGGTTCGGAACAGTAGAAGCCAAAAAATGCCGATATAAAACACGACGGTCTCCTATAGAACAGGGAAGATAAAGATCATCGACGCTGAGTATTTTAATAAGAATAAGCCAAAAGTGCGGATTGACATATTAGCATTGTTAGTTAGGCAAATATAGTATAATTTTCATTGATTAAATGTCCTATAACCCCCGGACAAATCTGTTAGAATACCAAACCAGAAAAGCCATTACCAACACTCCAAAAGTTAAAGCCAGCAGCAGTCCTACGTTTCCGGCACTTTCCTTCTTTTGCTTATTTAAAGATGAAGAGGCCGCAGCCTCTTCCCTTTTGTACCCTTCGCTCGAAGTTTCCCGCAAATTCAGCCTCTTATCAGTGGAATCACGCTCCACACTTTTCTCCTTCATCACCCCTTTTACCCTTACCGATAAAGCCCTGCCGGAAAAGCCAGATAATGGCGAATACGTAAAATTCCCATCCGGGATAATTTCAGCCTGGTACTCATCCGACAGCGAGTCAGCCCTGACCAGCAGCCGTTTCTCCTGCAGCGAAGCACTGCGCCCGGCATCAGAAGAAAAAGACTCCCTGATACTGGCATTACTTGCCGACTTCATTACATCTTTCTCCTTCATCATGGAACAGCACGATAAGACCGGAACCAGCCCCATCAGCATCCACCCCAGTGTTATATGCAACGACCTCTTAGCCCTCATAACACTCCTCCCTTGTCCGGACAATACCTCGCCACCTTACACAACGAGGAAATTAACCTCCTTTTCCTGTAGACCCCGTCCCCTTCCCGGCTGCCAGCCTCATTCGTATTCCCCTCCACCGTCACCACATACTTATCCCCCCAATCATCAACAAAGCCCACATGCGCAATCCGCCCCTTTTCAGGGAAATAGATCCCGAATACATCTCCCCGTGACGGCCCGGTACCAGAGCCCCCCTCCTTCACTTTCAACTTTAAACTCTCCACTTTTAACTTTAAGCTTTCCACTTTCAACTCCTTCGCCCCTTCTTTCCCACCCCTCTCCACTTTAAACTTTCTACTTTCCACTTTAAACTCCCCCTCCCACACCACCTTCCCCGCCCGGAAAAAATCCGGACAATACCCGCTCCGCGGATTGGCAATATCCGCCTGCCCCAGGCACCAGGAAACGAAAGCCGCACACCAGGGACTCCCCGCTTTCAGCCCGACATAACGCAGATAAGCCTCCACCTGCGGACCATCATTGCGGTTAGTCGCCTCACGGACGCCGAGCTGGGAAAGATAAACAGCCCGCAGCCGCTCTTCCGGCCTCCCCGCAGGCAACGGACCTGTTTTAACCAAAGCAGTTCCAAATAAAATGACAGAACTAATTAAGACGATTGTTTTCATTTTGAATATCCTCAAGGGAATGATTTTTGTATATTTGTTTTTATGGCAACATTGACGGTTAACATTGACAATGAGCGAGATCTTACTGCTTTAAAAGAATTTTTAATGCGGCTGGGAATGGAATATCATATTACAGGTGAAGGTGATTATTCGGATGAGTTTAAGACAACACTGGATACCAGGTATGAAAATTACAAAAAGGGTAAAGTTTCAATGATAAGTGCCGGTGAAAGCCAGAACAGAATTCAGCAATTGCTGACCGGCACCCCTGACAATGAACTTTAGTTATACCTTACATCCTGCAGCGCAAAAAGAATACGAACAATCTTTAAAATGGTATTTAAAAAGAAGCCTGAAAACAGCATCCGGATTTGTCGATGCTGCAGAGAAAGGGTTCGACTTGATTTGTGCAAATCCCTATCTCTGGCCCCAAAAATATAAACACTATCGCGAATACCATCTAAAAAAGTATCCTTTTACTATAGTATATTCCATCGAATCGAGTATCGAGATGATTGTTATCATTGCTATTTACCATCAAAAAAGAGCTCCTGATATGAAATTCCGCTAACTTCCCTATCATCCCGCCAGCGCCCTCAACGTCAGCACCATACCCAATAACAGCGCCATATAAAACCCCAGATAGATCAATACCTTCTGCAGCGCCGTCAGCGAGAGGAAATTATCCTCAAAACACACTTCCGAATACTCCGCAAACACCGGCCAGATCACCCTGATCGCCATCCACGTCACCGCCTTAAACACCAGGAACGTCAGCACCGCCACAATCACAATACTCAATATCCCCGGATCAACCGGCGCCGAAGTAACATCTATCCTCCTTGAAATCCATGGAAAAACCAGCATACATGCCAGCACCGCCCCGATAAGCATCCCTTCATGATGCAAAGACCGAACAATAAACCGTTTCATACTTTTAACTTTAAACTCTGAACTTTAAACTTTAAACTCAACTCACCTCCCCCACATACGCACTCCTCGACGCACTCTTCCCCGTCCTGGCAACAAAGAACATATACACATGCACCCTGTCGCCCTCAAACTCCTCCGGCATTGTAAACCGGTAACTGCCATCCTTCCGCTTCGCCTCATTCCTTTTCACGTGAAAGGCATCCTTCTGTTCGCTGTAGAGCACCACCGTCACCTTGTCGTCGGCAAGCGCCAGCACATTCAGCACTACCAGCCATTCTGCTGTCACAGAAGTGCCGGTTACCCGAAGCACCGTATTCGCGGGCGGGAGGAGCCTGCCGTTGCTTAGCCTCACTTTCGGAAAATTGAGGCTTATCTGAGGATAGTCGCCGCACAACGCGAAATTGAGCAAGTGCGAAAGTGCGGCATGATAGCCCTGTTGTTTATTGCGCGTTTGATAAACAGCGTTAAGCAGCGCCATCAGGGGCGAAAGAAAATGAGCCCCAAGTGCAAACTTTGCGCGGTTAGCCTGCTGGGCCATACTGGGAGCTGCCTTTTTAGCTCCCGAAACTTTTGTCGTGGAAATATTCATGATCTTTAATATTAAAAAGTGCGGCCGGCACTAAAGCCTGCCTGCACTCTGATTAAAAGTATTTGATTAAAAAGCTGTTACCTTGCCCAGGTAAGCACTCTCACTGTACTTGCCATCGGTAGAGCTGAAGAACATCAGCCCCTCGATAGAATCAGACGAAAACTCTTCAGGGAACGGAATTTCGATCTTTCCCTCTTCCCTGGTTGCCTTCCCGAGACTAAGCAGGTGTACCCTTTCAGTAGTATTATAAAGAACGATGTTCGCCACATCGTCCGGGCTGCCGGTCAAGTCATCAGAACCGGGGAACCAGGCTACCTCTATTGTACCCGACTTTTCCGAGGTCATTTTAGGGCTTATAGGCCTCTGCAGGGCACCGCGGCTGATGAGCAGCTTACTGAAATCGATTGAAAAGTCCGGGGATATGCCGGTCACCGCTTTGTTGAGATTCTCGTGCACCGCCAGGTTATAAGCCGTTGCACGACTAGTATCCCGGCTGCTGTACGATCTTTCCATCAGGTTCTTAAGCGGGGCCAGGAACGAAACGATCAAAGCGAACTTCGACTGCTGATCGAGCTGGCTTTGAGCAGAAGGCTTCACCCGTCTCCGGGATAAGCCCTTGATATAATCGATACTGCGCCAGCTTGAACCGATCACGCTACCTGCTTTTCCTGAGAAACCACCATTGGCACCATTTCTAATTTGTCCCATGTTTTAAAAATTTATTGGTTAAAAATTCTGTTCATTACGTCAGCCTTTTTGATTACCGGTAATTGCTGGATGACAGGACAAACATAGATTCACTTTTCACAAATACCTAATTTTCAAAACCTTACTTCCTGAACTTTCCGAACTCTTCCGCAATTTTCCGTGAATTTCCGGGTAAGAAAACCACCCGAACCGGCATTTTGCAGAAACGAACGACATCAGTTTCCGGACAATTCCGGAACAGTACCGGGAAGCTTTGCAGGAACCTGCGACTTTTTTACGTGTCGGCTGCGAGTCGGCTGCGACTCAAACCCGAGGCCGACACGAGCAGGACACGCGGAAGACACGCGGAAAACACGAAGCCTCCCGCCTGTTGCCCCGGAACTGTCCCGGAAAAGAGCCGGAACAGTCCCTGAGTAAAAAGGCTGCCAGGAAAGAAAAAAAGGAGATTATTTCATTTTGAAGATCTCAGACTGGCGGAAGTAGTCACGCCGGCCAATACGACAAGGGTTCAGGCTGCCGTTATTTTTGTAATTGTAGATAGTCCGGATACTCACTCCAAGGTATCTGGCCGCCTGGTTGTTGTCGAGCCAGATCTCATCCTGGGGAGGACTGCGGCGGTCTTTTAGTTCAGTTGCAATTTCTGCGAGAAGCCTCACCGCTTCGAGAGCACTTCTCAATAAACGTAGCATTAACTTCATGATATGGTTGAAAAAATAATTTCCGATCAAAAACGCGGCGCTTCTGCCCTGCACGCTTCATACGCAGCACACAATCTTTCAGCGACGCGTTTAAGGGGAGCTTTCCGGTTTACACATAGCAGGCCCAGCCGAAGCAATTTTACAGGACGCCCGCTTTCCAGAAACTCTGTCGCGCTGCCGATGATGATATCCTGTCCTTTCAGCAGGTACTTCATCCGTACCATGTCGGTATCTTCCGAAAAATAGCAGAACATGGAGGTCCCGAAGCCCCGGTAAACAACCTTCACCTCCTGCCTAAACCGGCCGCCAAAATGCTGCATCAGCTCCTCCCCGCAAAATTTTGCCTCATTCGCCTTGTTAAAGGCCAGCTCGCTCACAGACAGATCCTTTAAAATACTGGTCACTGATCTCAGGTATCTATCTTCATTCATACTGCTGGAGTAAGCAAAGTTTCGAAGCGAACTCACCAGGTCCAGCGGCCCGCAAACGAACTTCAGGTCATACAACGCATAATCCATCTTACTTGCACAACTCACCAGGATGCAGTTTTCCTGGTCGAGGGCAAACAACGGAGACGGCCGCCCCTGCAGGAACTCATGATCATAATCTACCTCAATGACCGGAAAGCCATTTTCGCCGGCTAAGTTCAGCAGGGCAATGCGGTCTTCCCGGGACATTTCAGCACCCGTATAATAGTCGACCCGCGGCTCTGCCAACACAGCCGCCACCTCATTCAGATCATTCCTTTCCAGCAAGCGGCCGGTGAAGGTGGTGTTGCCGGTATTCTCCAGCCACTCCGTCTCAAAAGGCGAGTTCAGGCAGGCCTGACAGACAGAAGGCGCAATGGTTCGGGGCACGAGCAGTTTTTTCCGTTTCCCGGTATAGAGTGTGCCGAAGAGAGCAGTAAAGACAGTGTTGGCACCGCGGACCACCGCACACTGGGACGGCTTTATGCTTACGCCGCTAAACCTGGCTAAGTTTCCGGCAATCCGGGCAACCAGTTTTGCTTCCTGCGCACCATAACTTCCCGGAAATGTATTGCTGTTAACGCTGCGGCATTTCACTCTCTTTTTTGCCTCCAGCACAGGGTCCGGATACGGGATGTCCAGATCAAAGCGGACGGTCTTAAGCCGTACCGGCAGGGCTGGCGCAACATCCAGCGGGTGGAACATGTTTATCGGGTAAGGCGCTTTCCCGGTCAATCCCTTCAGCATCTTCCCAGCTGTTATATGCCTCACATACGTCGCCATCCTGGGGTAGGAAACTACATAGCCAGCCGACTCCAGCTGCCTGATCACCTTTGCTATGCTGCGATGGCTCAACCCCACAGACCGCTGCATTTTTCTCATGGAGGGAAGTTTATAACCAGGCTGAAGAACTCCGCTTTC
>JBQGEO010000636.1:0-2686 GCA_052039655.1 Pararcticibacter sp. | reverse complement strand
ATCTTGGCCAGGTAAAGCGGCTTTATCTGGAGGCCGGAGAAGAATTTACCCTTATACGAGAAACAGACCCGCGGCCAGGGCTGGCCGTGCTGCCTCTATACGATAATGAGTTCAGAGACAGAAAGAAAATAGCGGATGGTCTCGTTGCCTGCGGCACATGCGGCAATAGCAGCGCCAAAACAGCTCCCGGCGCCAAAGGCCCTGCGAACGATGCGGTGCAGCAGATTGGAATGACGCCTTTATATCCTGAATCTCCGGCCCTGCTTTTACTTTCACATTAAAACCATCTGGAATATTGTTCGTTCTATCAGAAGAAAACATTAAAACGAACACAACCGGTTAACACACTGAAATTTTTATCGGAGCTGAAAGCAAATTAACATTTGAAGCTTCAAAGGATCACCAAATACAAATAGCATGAGCGAAATTAATAATCAAAGCGACAAACCCGAAAAATTAACTCCACAAGATTCGGGACGTAAACACATTTCACATCCTGAGGACGAAGAAGATGCGGTATTAAAACCTGAAGACATGGACTACACAGAAGAAGAGGCAAACTTCAGGGATCCGGCAAAGACAAAGGAAGAAGGGGAACAACCCGTTACCCCCGTTAAAACACCACCTAAAGACGTGTAATAATCGTCCCCGTCATTCCATGGCCGGCATTCCGATGGCGGCCCATTCCTCTTTCGAAGGTCCGTAAATGCCAGGTACAGCCATTCCAAGCAAACGCATCACTACTGTCATCTGGCTTCTGTGATGAGCCCCGTGCGCAACAAGCACAGACAATATCTTTCCCTTTTTCCAGCTCTCTCCGTACATATTTACCTCCTCTTCCAGGGAAGCATCTGTCCATTTCTCCCGGATTAGTTCTGCCAGCTTTTTGCTGTTCAGCAAATAAGCTTCGGCAATTTCTTTCATAGTTGCCGGCGCCGGTCTGTCCTCCAATGGATCATGCTCGAAAAGGCCTGCCTTTTCACCCATCTCTGTAATGGTTTGAGTAATATGCCATGCCAGTCTTTCAAGCGTACGTACATTCGGATGCACTTTTTCTCTCTGAGAGCCTTCTCTTACTGCCAGAAAAATCTTTTCAGTAAAAATATCTTCCTGCAGCCAGTCGGTGATAAAATCTTCTAAAATGCGATACATATGAGTTAAATTTTGATACACAAACCTATCAAAATTTCTATTGCTTTACTAAATACTTCTGTTGCTCAACAATGAAGTCTGATAAATCATTAACAGCCATATCGGTCCCATCCATTCATTACCCTTTCTTAGCCCTGTAATTTTGACCCATTCTTATTACATTTGAGTCTTTAAACAAGAGAAGCCCCCAATATCCTAAAATATTTATATGTTATTTAAAGCATTTGAAGTATCAGAAGGCCCGGATAACGGATATCGTTCATCGATAGTAAACAAATCTGTTGATGATCTGCCCCCGGGCGAAGTGCTGATTAATGTCCAGTACTCGTCGCTTAATTACAAAGACGCACTGTCTTCGTCCGGGAATAAGGGAGTGACAAAAAATTATCCTCACATCCCGGGAATCGATGCCGCTGGCATTGTAGAAAAAAGCGCCGATCCCCATTTCCTTAAAGGAGACAAAGTCGTCGTCACGGGCTTTGATCTCGGAATGAACACCTCAGGCGGATTTGCAGAATATATCAGGGTACCGGCTTCATGGCCCATTCGCCTGCCCGAAGGCTTAAGCCGCAAGCGAAGTATGATGTATGGTACAGCCGGGCTCACCGCCGCGCTCTCCGTTTACAACCTCAGAAAAATGGGAGTATCGCCTCCTAACGGCAAGATTGTCGTTACCGGAGCAAGCGGAGGTGTCGGCAGTATGGCCGTTGCTATTCTCTGTCACCTTGGATACCATGTTACAGCAGTAACAGGAAAGAAAGACGCTGTAAACATGCTGACAGATCTTGGAGCAAAAGAAGTCATCCCCCGGGAGGCACTTGATGACCAAAGCAAAAAGCCTTTCCTGAAAGCACAATATGCCGCAGCTGTCGACACTGTCGGCGGCAACATCCTGGCAACTGTATTGAAAAGCCTTCATTATGGCGGCGTTGCAACCTGCTGCGGACTTGTTAATTCACCGGATCTGCACACCACCATTTATCCCTTTATCTTAAAGGGCGTCCGTCTGATCGGAATTGATTCCGTTCTGTGCGATCATGCACTGCGAAAAGAAGTATGGGAACATCTTGCAACCGACTGGCGGCCCGCAAAAATGGACAGGCTTATAAATGCCTGTAAGCTCGAAAATATCCAGGAACACCTTGACAAAATGCTCGGCGGGCAATTATCCGGACGCTACATTGTAAAAATTTCTTCCTGATAAAGAAACACTTAACCAATCAATCCAAAATAATTCAACTATTTTTTGGCAGATATACAAATAACGCTATATTTGCCTATGATAAGGTTTAGGTGCCTCGACTACACCCATTGTAGCGGGGCTTTTTTTATTCTACACGCCTGACATCGCTTTCACAGAGCTTATTTGCATAAGAACTCAACTCAAAAGCCATTTCGCTGAGCATAGACACATTCACATCGGTATCATCCAGAAGCATTAAGCTTTCATTAGTCGGAAAGTATAGTTCAGGTTCCGCATCATCATCCACGATTACCACTCCGTGAGACAAGGAATAACAGCAGCAAAGAATAT
>JBQGEO010000635.1:0-1619 GCA_052039655.1 Pararcticibacter sp. | reverse complement strand
GTTACACAGATATTCATATTCCCTTAAGCGTTCAGCTTCGCTCAGCAATACCGGAAGTAGCGAGGCTTCTGCCCGGAATGTTACTTTTTTCAGTTGCGGGTCAAATGCCAGTGTCAGGGCTGTATCTCTCTCCAGGCTTTTGAAAATACCTTTTGTTTCCATCACTCCTTTTTCGAAAAGGGGGATATCCCGTTTCTCTCCGTCGAAGTAGCCGTTTTCACGTTGGATGGAATACTCAAAATGCAGGCTGTCTTTTCCTGTGGCTTCGACCCTGAAGGTGTCTATCCTTGAATTGAGCAGCGTGAGAGGACTGTCTTCTAATATTGTTCCGTTGTATGTAAATTTCCGCTTCAGGGTGACGGTGTCGGTGGTATAATTCATGAGCTTGCCGATTGGTTGGAATTTATCGCCCTTGACGGCAAAGAGGGGAGAAGTAAATGATGCGCTAAGAGGTCTGAATGATTTTATCTGCCCTTCAGCTGCACCACTTTGCTTGTTGCCGGTCATGCCCACAAAGAAGGTTCGCCAGCTGGTAATATCGTCGGGGAAAGTCACGGTGAAAGATGCATTCCCCTGCTCGTTAGTCTTCAGATCGGGTTGCCAGAATGCATAATCGGAGAAGTTCTTACGGAAGCTCTGTTGCTGGTCAGTGCCGCCAGTCCCGGGAGATTGCGGAGTTTCTCCAGTAGTTTTCTTTTTTGTACTCACCAGAATGGCGCCGTTTGCAGCTCTTGCACCATAAAGGGAAGTAGCAGCGGCATCTTTCAGTATCGAGATCTCACCGATCAAAGAAGGATCCATGCTTTCAATGGATCCTTCAAAAGGAACGCCGTCGACCACGACCAATGGTTTTGCAGGCGCATCTAAGGAGGCGGTGCCCCGGATCTGTACGCCGGCAAGCACTCCCTGCACCGCACCTGTTACCTCCATTGCCGATGTTAATGAACGTTTATCCCGGGCTCCGTATCCAACCACTACAACCTCCTCTAATGCGCCTGACAACTGAGTAAGCTTAATCCGCATACCAGCCCCCTGGCGAATACTAACCTCCTCCGTTTCATAGCCAACGAATTGAATGACCAGTTTGCCCGACTGCGGGACCCTGATTGAAAAGTTGCCGTGTATATCGGTGGAAACTCCTGTCTTCATACCCTTTACCCTTACATTTACACCGGGAAGCGGGGACTGGTCCCCTCCGTCGTAAACAGTTCCGGACATCTCACCTGTTAGTTTGCTGCTGTCGAAATATTTCTCATTAAATGTTTCTTTGATGGTCTGTACAGTGTGCGATGTCTGCTTGTGGTTCCGGTCATTTGAATAACTTTCAATGATCCCTGCGATCTTTAAGCTGACGGAATCGCGTTTTAATACCGGCAGACCAACGGTTCTGTAAAGGTTAGTACCGTGCTCTTTAATCTTTAAATGCTCCTGCAGCATATAGCTGTTTCCCTTCAACAGATAAAACACCCGGTATTTCCCTGCAGCGAAGTGTTGGAGATGAGTGGTATTCCCCGGGTATATCCTGATAAAATCAGGATCGTCGTATTTATAAACAATGATGTTCTTAACAAAGGGAACAGTTTTGTCAGGAAGAGAGTCAATCTTTACGATGAGCTTGC
>JBQGEO010000634.1:0-2831 GCA_052039655.1 Pararcticibacter sp. | reverse complement strand
AAACACCCGGCAATAGAAAGCGATATGCTGAGATTTTCACCCGCAATGCGTTTTAACAGGTTAATGACTCCGGGGACTCCAAGGCCGATCCAGATTGCAAATGCATAAAAAGAGCCGACATAGGCGTAATCACGTTCGCGTACTTCCTGCGGGCCCTGGTTCAGATAAAGAATGATGGCGAGGCCCGTAAAAAAGAATAAAACAGCGACAACCACCGCATCATTTCGCCGTTTTTTAAAATGAAACAGCAAACCAATCAGACCAATTATCAGAGGCAATGCAAAAAAACGGTTGTATCCTTCATTTTGGGTGATGCTCTGGGGCAACTGATCCTGGGATCCCAAACGCAGCTGATCTAACGGTTTGATACCACTTAGCCAGTTGCCATTATTTCTTTCTCCAAAGCCCTGGGTATCATTTTGCTTCCCAACGAAGTTCCATAGGAAATACCGCATATACATAAATCCGGTCTGGTAAGAAAAGAAGAACTTTAAATTGTCAGCGAAGGTCGCTTTTTCGTTTTCGGAAAGTCCCAGCCATCGTCTGTATGCAGGTATATGATCAGCCCGCTGGCTGTAGATCCTGGGAAAAACGGTAGTGCGGTCATACAATTCGGAGCTCTTGCTTCCGGCTATTTCGTATTTATTTTCTCCTTTCCTGTATATCTTTCCTTTTTCCACTGTTTCGGACGCCTGAGAATCGAAATAAGGCCCATAAAACAAGGGAGTGTCGCCATATTGTTCACGGCTGAGATATCCGAGCAATGAAAAGGTATTATCTGGATTGCTGATGTTAATAGACGTTTTGGCATTAGCCCTGATTATGAGTAAGGCATATGAACTATATCCGATCAGAATGAAACTGATGGAAAGCAGAGCGAGATTAAGACCCGGTTTATTTCTCTTAACAGAATACATGATCCCGCTTATAAGTAAGGCTGCAATGACAGCAGCAAAGAATATAGCCCCGGATCCGAACGTCAAGCCAAGTGAATTGACAAAGAATAATTCAAATTCAGATGCGATGAGGATCATGTACTGTACAATTCCGAATTGTATCAAACCGAGTACTGCACAACCGGCTAGAAGAGCCATAAGCATGCCTTTGGTGGTGTGACGGTTGTTCGTTTTGAAATAATAGAGAACGACCATCGCCGGTATAGTAAGAAGAGTCAGTAAATGGATACCCAGGGAGAGCCCTGTCAGATACGCAATAAACAGCAACCATCTTGAAGCTGTAGCTTTATTTGCTTCTGCTTCCCAGCGCAAGATCGCCCAGAACGCTACTGCGGTACATAAAGATGAAAGCGAATATACTTCAGCTTCCACTGCAGAAAACCAGAATGAATCCGAGAATGTGTAGGCGAGTGCGCCTGTCAGACCTGCACTTAAAATGATCAGCTGTTGTTTAAAGGAAGAGGGGTAGGTCTCGCCGGTTACTTTTCGTGCCAGCGCCGTGATGGTCCAGAATAAGAACATAATAGTGCCCGCACTTGCTACAGCGGATCCGGTGTTCATCCAGAAGGCTACCTGATCTTTTTCACTTGCAAGAAGAGAGAAAAGTTTTCCAATCATTAAGAATAATGGTGCGCCCGGCTGGTGCCCTACCTGCAGGTGGTATGCTGTTGAAATGAACTCTCCGCAATCCCAGAAACTAACAGTAGGCTGTAGTGTTAACATGTACACGGTAAGTGCTGCTGAGAAGCAGAGCCATCCGAAAACGGTGTTGAGTGTTTTGAAGTTTTTCATGGCAATAAAGAGTTATTAACGAAACAGGTTTTAAATACTGAGGGAACATTTTGAGAAATATGATCGAGATCTAATTTCCTGAAATCCATTATGTTTTGTTTTATTTTCTAAATTAAGATTTTATATTCGATAATTCTATAAACTTATTCTCAAATGAAAATTGACGGGTCAGTAACAGTCATCCCAAATAATAAGCTCATACAGGGGCTCAAAAAGTTTTTTTTTAGTGTCTTTCTTTCCGCTGTTTTATTTTCCTGTGGCAGCCTTAAAAAACAGACAGCGGTAGGCGATTCTTTTCCTGTTGCGAATGGTGCCGGGCTTCAGCTTATATCGGACTCCTTTAGTTTTACCGAAGGGCCGGCATCGGATAAATATGGGAATGTGTTTTTTACAGATCAGCCCAATAACAAGATATGGAAGTACGATAATAGTGGCAAACTTTCACTTTTTAAGGAAGATGCCGGAAGAGCAAACGGGATGTATTTTGCGCCGGATGGCGAACTGATCGTTTGTGCAGATGAGCATAATCAGTTGTGGTCTCTTTCAGCAGACGGTCGTGCTAAGATTCTTGTCGATCAATATCAGAACAAGAAGCTGAATGGCCCTAACGATGTATGGGTAAATAAGCAAGGCGTGATGTATTTTACAGATCCGTATTATCAGAGATCTTACTGGGCCAGGAAGTCGCCGGAACTTACACATCAGAGCGTGTATATATTAAGAAGGGGAGAGCTCCCTCAGAGCATAGACGACAGTCTGAAGCGCCCTAACGGAATCGTCGGTACTCCGGATGGGAAATATTTATATGTGGCGGATATAGAAGCTGGAAAAACGTACCGGTATACTTTAGCTGCCGATGGCTCTGTAAAGGACAAAAAACTTTTGATAGAACAGGGATCGGATGGAATGACGCTCGACAATTCAGGCAATCTTTATCTTTCAGGAAATGGAGTAACTATTTATAATTCGTCCGGGGTTAAAATAAAACATATTCCTGTACCCTCGAAATGGACAGCAAATGTTTGTTTCGGCGGCCGCAATAAAGACTGGCTTTTTATTACAGCCACCGAGAGTTTGTACAAG
>JBQGEO010000633.1:0-5489 GCA_052039655.1 Pararcticibacter sp. | reverse complement strand
AAGCCCTAAACCTTTAGATGCTCCGGTTACTAACCAAACTTTACTTATGCTCATATTCTGTTGTTTTTGTGGTTGTTAATGATGTTACAAAGGTGCAGCGCAAGGGTGTAACATTTGTAGCCCGATCAATGAAGGTTGTATCCCGAACTACGAAGTGCGGTAAGACTTGCCGGAGATCATTCGTAATAAGGTGTATTTTTACTGTTGGTACTCCCCTGCTTCTGACCTGAATCTGAGTCCCTTCGCTTATGAAACGCTGATCCCGGGCCCTTCCTTCGCTTTTTCGTCGCTTTTTGAGCGAAGGAAAAGCGAAGCAAAAGCTAAGGAAAAGCCTGGGAATAGGGACGACGGATAGAAGCGCTAAGCTTTCTGAAGATTCACACGCCAATCAAACTCCCGGACAACATAATAATGTTTGCCTGGTGGCTGTCATGACAGCATATCAGCTAACCGGGTGGTATATAACCATAAGTTAGTGAATAAGATGCCAGAGGCAGCAAGCAAATTTTCGCGGAGCACTTTTGTTGTCAGTTCTACCGCAGATGTTACGCCTGCTTTTCGCAGCAATTTTTTGCGGTGCCCGTCTACTGTCAGTTTGCTGATGAATAAGGCATCGGCAATCTCCTGGCTTGTTTTACCCTGGAGCACATACTGCAGCACTTCTTTTTCCCGTCGGGTAAAGATACTTTTCCGGGGCAGCAGCGCTGTCTTACCTTCGCATACATGATAATAACTTGGTTCTCCGTCAAGTCCGATAAAAGACAGGCTTGATCCAGGCGGCTTATTCAGGTGCGTAATATCAGTATGTACGCCGAGCACCCTGATTACAGCTCCCTGCTCATCGGCTTGAATGGTAACAACCTGTTGTAAGATCCGGGCATAGGTGCCATCAGTATGGCGTATGCGGTAGTCATAACTAACCTTGTATTTCAGTACTTTATCGGGAGGCAGATCATTAAAGAAGCGGGTCACCTGCTTCTCAAAACCGATAAAATAGGGGAGGTCTTCAGGGTGGATAACTTCCAGCAAATACTCAATTGTAAAGACATCCGGCGAACTAAGCCCGAGTACCGGTATTATCGTATCACTGACATATTCCATCTGCGTAGTGGAGCAATTAAAAATATAGTGATAATACGGGCCAACGTGAAAAATATTCAGCAGTTTTTTATGAAGCTCCAGTTCAAAGGATAGCTCCCGGTCGGGGGCATTCCTGGCGATCTCCCGCCACACTTTTTTAACTTCATCGTATCGGATAACGGACATGATATTCAGTGGTTTACCGGGGAATTTACTAAAAATCCGGCAATGGTGCAACACTGCCGAACACACCAGTAGCTGGAAGCAGAACAGGCTGTCTTATATGGGAGTTCAGCCTCTTTTGGGTTACCGAACTCTGGTCCAGGTCCTGAATGGCCGCCATTTCATCACCGGCTCTGTGGCAGACATAGAGAAGATGTTTTCACGCATTACATTCACGGGTATCGACAGTACCTCCCAATTACCGTCATCGGCCCTGTCAGGAAAGGTTCCTAAAATAAAGCGATAACCGTCGGCAGAACGTTTAATGCTCCAGTCGAGGGTACTTGTTTCCAGGTTGGGGTATTCCTTAGGATAATAGCTCACCCTGCCGTTAGCTCTTATTTCTGCATAAAAATCTGTTACGCCGCTTTGATCTCCGCTTGTAACCAGATACCGGCCTACCACAGCAGCTTTGTATTTTTCCGACTGATCCTGACCCGTGCCTGCCTCAAATTTCACAGGGGCGTTAAGAACATTGCTGCCGTCTTTTTTCCTGGCAGATGCGGTAACCGACTGCAATCCCGAACTGCCTAATGTCCACTCAACCGTGGCTATACCGTTTGAACCTGTAATGGATTCGGCTGCACTCAGGCTGCCCTGGCCGGCTGATACCGCCCATTGCACCTTTACTCCAGGCAACGCATTGCCTTTATCGTCAGTGATTTTCGCGCCCAGCGGCGCAGGGAGTTTTTTGCCTAACTGCCCGTCCTGGTGGTTGCCTGAGGCAATCTGAATACTATAAGGAATAGCCTCGTTAGCAGTAAATAGTAAAGGAGAACCTTGTAAGGCAATACCGTCTTCGTCTACGACCATAGCGGTAACCGTCTGTGTGCCCGAACTTCCCAGCGTCCATTCTGCATAGGCTACACCCTGAGCATCAGTTGTACTTTCTCCGGTAACACTACCGCCTCCGTTGGTACTCCATGTCACTTTAGTGTCTTCAACCGGATTGTTCTTGCTGTCAACCACCTTCACGCTAAGCTTCTCCGGCAATTTCGTACCTAAGGTTCCCGCCTGTGTATTACCACCAGCTATGGCTGCCGAAAATGCCTTTCTCTTTGTTATAAAGGTAGCTGATACATGTTCCTTTATATCTTCTACGGGTCCCTTAAAAACAATATCGAACTCAAGCGGCTGCCTTTCGGCGGACGTTGAATTGAAGACAACTGTAAAATTCGCAGGAGTGCCGTTCGGGGCTGAGCCAGTAATGCCATTTCCCTTCGTTACGACAATTTGCCAGTCGCTGAGGTTTTCAGCGTCTTTTTTTTCTTTTTTATCAGAAAAATCCGGAAGAGCACCAAATTTCTGGACATATCCGGCATTATACTTTACCTTAAACGCATCATAAGCGGCTATCAGTTCGCCAATTACTGGAATCCTGTCAGCATCTTTCCGCTGAACAGTGCTGTATACCGGCTGCAGTTCAAAGGTAACAGGTTCACCTTTCAGGATATAGAAATCGCCGCTGACTGCACTGGTACGTATGGTGCCAAGTATCTTTTCTGCACCGTTTTTTATATAGGTCATAGTGCTCTCTATATGCGGGAAAAATGTCCAGTTGAGCCCTTCTTCTAATAACGCTCTAACGGTGCTTATCAGCAGCGAATTTTTACCGGTTATGATGGAGAGCCCCACATCAAGGCCAACAACAACTACGCCAGTCAGGGAAGCTACGCTTGTGCCTCCGGCAACAATGGCGGCGAAAAGTACCACCTTCACAAGCTGGGAGAGATAACATTTATAATCGCAGCTCATGGCGCTAATCTTTAATTTACTAGCGCTGCTATGCATGACCATTCCGTCTCTCATGCTCCTGAGTTCATTGATCAGTTGCTTACCTTGATTAAATTGTTTAAGATTAGCAGCAAGGAACTGCGCTGTCAATTGCTTTTCGGCCGCCGGTAAAGCATTGAACTTTGTAACCGCATCATCAATACTTTTCTTTATCTCCTTGATTGATCTGGCAGACAGTGCGGTATCCGCCAAAGGCGGTTCCTCTTCTATGTCTGCATAAATCTGTTCGGTGACAGCTTTAAATGCTTTTTCAGGATCGGTGATAGGGGATGGTGCCTTAATATTTAGTTCAATTGTATTTGGTGTAAAGGAGGCTTTTACTTCATACCTGCCGCTGGGAAGATCGCCAGGCACCAGGAAAGTAAGTGTATTGCCTTCTGCTTTAACAGCTTTTATTTCTTTTCCTCCAACTTTAATATCGTAAAGTGAATTCGTAAGAGTGTATCCCTCTACATTTACCGATACGATCTGTAATCCGTCTACATCCTTACTCTGGATGCTAAATCCCGGTGCATCAGTTTCTTCGGGGTTGTCTTCCGCAGGCAACCGGTTATCTTTTTTACATGACACCGGAAGGAAGAAAAACAGCAGCAATAATACACCGGGAAAACTGATAAATTTCTTTGGAGACATAGGGGCGTAATTTTATTTCAAAATTATAGCTGTGTTTAACCCGATACAATCCCCATATATAGGTGTTTTTAAGCTATAAACAGAGAGCAGGTTTAGCAAATTTGGCAGGCTTTTAGCGATTCCTGAGCTGTTCTTCTTTTATCGAAATATCCCCTGTTAAATCTTTTTGGAGACAGAGACTTACGAGGAGGAGGTCATGCGGTTGGGAAATCCACTAATAGCTGTGTAAGTTTATGGCGGTCTTTCCGACTCATGGCTGGATAAACAGGTAAATAAACGAGGTTCTCCAATGTTAGCTCTTCGGGCAGAGAAGCTGCACCTGCTTTGCACAGTCTGATCAAGCTTGATGCTTTTTGAGAGGCATCAAAACCGTTACTGCGTAAGTACCTGATCAGTCCATCCGGATCATTAGTTTCAACCGGCATCACCCAGTAGGTATGTCTCTTGTTCTCAGAGCCAATTTTGTAACTATCGGGGATGTGTGATAAAATGTCATTGGCTAACCCGATCCTTTCAGTAATACTATTCTGATCAAAATCAGCAAGTTTTTTCCGGAGCAGTCTTTGGTTGGGGAAGGAAGGTTTTTGCCGGATCTGTTTAAAGATATCGCCGCCTGGAAAGCCCTTTGTAAAGCCAGCTAATACCTCTTCAAAATCCTTTCGCATCGCCATTACTAAATTATAAAAGCCGGTATAAATAGTTTTGTTGGTAAGCAGCTTCAGCAGGGACAGGCGTTAAGTTATGACCGGTTATGATATTAAACATATCCGGTATATTAATATCGGTCACTAAAATCTCTGAGCCCTCAGCGAAATTTAGGGTACTTAATATCAGGTCGAAACCGGTGCGTACCGAAAGGCAGATCAACTTGCCGGTATCCTGATCAACATCTTGCTTCCGGGATTTATCAGTAAGGCAATAATAAGCTCCTGAAACCAGGTCCTTATAGCTGATATGTAATTTACCTCTGGGTATCATATTAATATACTGTATTTAAAATTAAGGCCTTGAATCAATTCTCCTAAAAAAATGCGAGAGCATTTCTATTAGAGTAAATGCCTTTGAGTTTCGAACTTTCGGCAGTAATATAGCATTACTGCGGAAAGTTTGTATAGCAGCTAAGTCGTTTTCATGACCGAAATCTGGTACCAATAATAGAATGCTTCAGGGTTTCCTTTCTTAAGTTTATTCAATTTTTGGCTGAAGTTCTGATCTATGGTCAGATCTTTTATTTGGTCAATTCCTGTATATTTTTCAAACCTGGTTACACCATATTTTAAAACTGTTGCTATGTAGGCTGCTTTTGCGGCATCAATAATTGCCCGGTCAATTTGGTAGCTTTCTGAGAAAATAAAATTTCTAACAGATTGTATTCCTTGACTTAATGCTACAAAATCGCCTTTGCCTTCAGTACCCCTGCTGCAAATGTGTAATGCGGTGTCATAAATGTCATCCAACACTCCCGTTGCATCCGTTTCACATTTACGGTACCCAATCTCAGTGTTGGCAAAAATATTAAACGTTTTGGCAACGATGCTTACATCTTTAGCAGGATCAAGCAGACTTCCGATATCATACAACTGCTTCATAATTTCCATCGCGCGTGAATCTTCTCCTTTATAGTACGGTATACCTGTAGTATTTGGAGCGAAGGCCGTGAGTTTGTCGCCGAGAATATCCTCGTAGCAGGGGATATCTACAAATATCGGTTCTCCGTCCTGTTGAGTAAAGGTTGAATCAATTGGCCAGCTTATAACATT